>NZ_NTFS01000195.1 GCF_002289455.1 Brunnivagina elsteri CCALA 953 | reverse complement strand
CTCACAGTTATTAGTTTTAACTTAAATTAGTTAGAGAACTCCACAGAAAGAAATGCCCAATGTCATTCTGAGGAACGTACGCGCTGAGTCGCAAAGCGACACGCTGCGCGAACGCGTTGCCGCAGGCTAGAATCTCGCGTAGATGCTACCCTTCGGGAAGTCTTTCGTCTACGTTCCTCAGCATGACAACACAGGATCATTCATTTTGTGGCTTACTCTTAATCTAATTACAATATTTTTTTCCCACAGATGGGACGAAGAATGTAACAATACAAAAGCCTAGCTTCAAGTCGAAACCAGGCTAATGTATTCAAATTGTCGAAAGGAAACAGAGATTTAAATAGAGTAATAAAGGGGGAATGACTTGGCATCCTTCGGTTTCACATATACCTTTTGCTGGGGTTCCAAATTCAACTCATCAAAGCGATCGCGTGATAAATGGGCTGTCATCACCTGTCCATCTTCTAATGTCAATTCTACTTGGATTTCCCAACCTAGATGGATTAACCGACTCACCCTGGCAGGTACGGTTGTACCGTTGGGACTGGTATCTACAATAATGTCTTGGGGACGGAGAAACATTTCTGGATTTGTCGAATCGAAACCATTACGCTGGAAAATCTTTGATGAACTGGGCAGTACATTCACTGGACCAATAAAACTCATCACAAACGCCGAAGCGGGATGGTCGTAAATTTCCGCAGGAGTTCCCACTTGTTCGACACAACCTTTATTCATCACCACAATCTCGTCGGAAACTTCCATCGCTTCTTCTTGGTCGTGGGTGACAAAAACTGTAGTAACATTTACCTCATCATGCAATCGACGTAACCAAGCACGTAAATCCTTGCGGACTTTAGCATCAAGTGCGCCAAATGGTTCATCCAGCAACAATACATTCGGTTCCACTGCTAAAGCCCTTGCTAAAGCCACCCTTTGTCTTTGTCCACCTGAAAGCTGGGATGGGTATCTATCACCCAATCCAGATAATTGGACTAATTCCAGCAATTCTTCAACTCTAGTTTTGACTCTAGTTTTTTTGGCTTTGCGAATCTCCAAACCAAAAGCGATGTTTTGTCTGACCGTCAAATGCTTAAATAGAGCATAGTGCTGGAAGACAAAGCCAATGTTCCGTTTCTGCACGCTTTGATATGTCGCATCTTTGCCAGTCAGTAAAATTCTACCGCTATCGGGTAATTCCAAGCCGGAAATTAACCGTAGTAAAGTAGATTTACCCGAACCGGATGGTCCCAATAAAGCGACTAAAGAACCGCTTTCTATCTCTAAACTAACGTCATTGACTGCTTGAAAACTGCCAAACTGCTTCGATACGTTCTCTACTACTATACCCACGGTTAATCACCTTCACAATCTACGGCTTATTAGTCGGAATACCGTGATTTAATATATACCATAATAAGACAGGTTCTATACAGGTCTTATTCCAAATAAGTATTCCCGTTTCCTAGATTATGGTACTGAGGGTCACTTTCTCCAGTGTGTCGGTGGACGCGATCGCTTTATCTAGAGGTTGCTATAAGAACATTTTGCCGAAATGCCCTTAAACAAAATTAATTACACAAAACTAAGGGATGAAACCTTTGCCTGGACTAGAAACTCATGTGTAAATAATTCTGCACGATTACTTATTCTGTTAATTCTGAATCTTGCGGTAAATTATTAGCCGAGTAGCAACAATCAAGCGATCGCAACGGAAGAAGAAAACGAAATTGTGATGTCAGATTTACCTGGATGTATAACTCTCCTGCTGAACCACCACCAACAATGCAACAATCGGTATTCTGTACGTCTACAATGTCATGAGCGGAAGCTAAATTAGTATTCATATCTATCCTCTCCCCTGTTTATTCCTGGTGATTTTCTCCAGAAAGCTATTTTTTTACTTTTTCTAACCGCGTTGAGCGTGTATTATAAGCGCTGAATTACTTACATATTCTTGGTTCTAACCACTAACCCAATACCCAACTAACTATTTATTGTGACGCAAGTTATTTTAGAAAATGTTTACAAAAGTTTTCCTCACCGTCAAGAGGAAAGTACAGCGACTGACAAAAAGGCAGAAACTCCGAAAAATGAAGGTGTGAGTGTATTGAGAAGGATAAACCTCACCGTTGCTTCGGGGGAATTTATGGTATTGGTTGGACCATCTGGCTGTGGTAAGAGTACTTTATTGCGGATAATTGCCGGGTTGGAAACCATGACTGGGGGAAATATTTCGGTTGGTGACAACCTGGTGAATAATTTGCCCCCAAAAGAGCGGGATATTGCGATGGTGTTTCAAAATTATGCGCTTTATCCCCACATGACCGTGTACGATAATATTGCCTTTGGATTGCGTCGTCGCACAAAACAAGGGGAAGAGGTTGAGGCAAAGGGATTTTCTCAATTTGGGGAAAATTTGCTAGTGGAAGTCACCAGAAAATTACCCAAAGGATTGCGGTATATTTCCGAGAAAGAGAAATCTGTTTATCGCATAGTGAAGAAAGTCGCAGAATTATTACAAATAGAAGGGTTATTAAATAGATTACCCAAACAGCTATCAGGGGGACAAAGACAAAGGGTAGCATTGGGACGTGCGATCGCGCGCAATCCCCAAGTGTTTCTCATGGATGAACCGTTATCAAACCTCGATGCTAAGTTGCGTGCGGAAACTCGCGCTCAAATCGTCAAATTACAGCGTCAACTGGGAACAACAACAATTTACGTTACCCATGACCAAACTGAAGCGATGACAATGGGCGATCGCATTGCTATTTTAAATCAAGGACAGTTACAACAGGTTGCAGCACCTTTGGAATTGTATAATCGTCCAGCAAACCGCTTTGTTGCTGAGTTTATTGGTTCTCCACCAATGAATTTTATTCCGGTGGAGTTTCATGCACCTCAATTAATTACTAATGGTGATTTCCGGATGACGTTACCGGAGGTTTGGAGTAGTGCGTTGCTCCCGTATGATGGACGTACGTTAATTTTAGGAATTCGTCCCGAACATTTAATGGTAGGTGTCCCAGCGAACAAGAATTTACCTGTAGAAATCGAGTTAGTTGAGAATTTGGGTAATGACACTTATCTTTCTGCCCAATTAATTATTACTGGATTTGAACGGAAAGCGATTTTGACTAATGCTCTGCAAGTAAGAATCCCACCAGATAGAACTGTGAAAGTAGGTGAAAAAATTTGGTTGTCAATTACACCGGAAAAAATCCACTTTTTCGACCCAGAAACCGAATTAGCAATCTATCCAAAAACTTCCCCAATATTACCGCTACTAT
Source organism: Brunnivagina elsteri CCALA 953 (assembly GCF_002289455.1). Taxonomy (GTDB): domain Bacteria; phylum Cyanobacteriota; class Cyanobacteriia; order Cyanobacteriales; family Nostocaceae; genus Brunnivagina; species Brunnivagina elsteri. Next base: position 9,147 of record NZ_NTFS01000195.1, on the reverse strand, counting down.
AGATTTAGTAGGTGTTAATGTAAGTTATGCAAAATCCATCCTTCATTAAGTCCAGAAAATCAAGCTTGGTTGCAAGAAATTATTGGTGCTATTTGACTGAATAAATATAGCTTAGTTTACGAAAAACTCTTTATATTCTTTGCGTTTCTGCGTCTCTGCACGAGTTTATTCATTTTAGATAAGCGAACATGACATGAATAGTAAAGATATTTTGATGAAATGTCTTTACTATCCAACCTAAATTTAAACCACAACTCCTTCTAATTGCTCATCGGTGACATCATATAGTTCCCGTAACTTCTGCAATTTATCGTCACTTGCATTCCAAAAACCACGTCCATGTGCTTCCAACATCCTGCCAATAATATTACGAAAAGCCTCTGGATTTGCTTGACGCAATTTATCAGCCATTTCTGTATCTAATGCATAGGTTTCTGTTGCTTGTTCGTAAACCCAATCATCATGAAAATCCACAGTTCCACCCCAACCAATTAATGCTGTCATCCGTTGAGATATCTCATAAGCACCACCTGAACCTTGATTTGACATTGCTTCAGCCCATTTAGGATTTAGTAATTTACTGCGGTATTCCATTCGTAATAAATCATCTAATTTTCGTGGTGTTGTGTCTTTCGAGAAACTTTCGACAAAGCTAGCATTTACCTTTTTACCACTTGTTTTTTCGGCAGCTTTTTTCAAACCCCCAGTATTTGCATAATACTCTTGAATGTCAGTCAAACCATATTCAACCGAGTCAATTTCTTGGACAATTTGACTAGTTGTATTTAGTAATTCTTTTAAAATTTCTGGACGTGCTTGTCCTTTATCTTTTCTGCCAAAACTAAAGGAATTTCGACTTTGCCAAGTATTTGCTAACTCATCTCCAGATTCCCAATTACCGTCAACAACTTGGTCATTTACTAAAGAGCCAAAATCACCTGATGGGTTAGAAAATAATCTTGCAGAGGCATTTTCCACACCTTGCGCTTTTAAAGCTAAAGCATGTTTACGAATAAAGTTTTCTTCCTCTAATTCATCTGCATCTGCTGCACGTTGAAATAAATCATCTAATAACTCAATAATATTCACAAAACTATCGCGGAAAATACCCGACAAATTTGCAAGTGCATCAATTCGAGGATGTCCAACTTCATCCAAAGGTTTCAATTCATATCTAACAATGCGTCCAGTTCCTTCTTTAATCGGTTCCGCACCAACTAATTCTAAAAGAATACCTAATGATTCACCTTTGGTTCTAATTGCATCTAAACCCCATAACATTACGGCTACAGTTTCCGGATATTTTCCACTATCTTGTAAATTCTGTTTAATGATTTTTTGGGCAATTTCTCGACCTCTTTCATAAGCAGCCGCAGAAGGCATTCTATAAGGGTCTAAAGCATGAATATTTCTCCCAGTTGGTAATACCCCAGCACCATCCCGTAACAAGTCACCACCAGGGGCAGGAGGGATATATTCGCCATTTAAACCGCGTAAAAGATTGGTTAATTCATCGGTATTTTGCATTAATAAAGCTTCGATTTCACTCAGAGTCGCAGAGTCGCAGAGGGGTTGAGATGTCTGGTTTTCAAAGTAGGCATTTAGATACGATCGCATTTTTTCTTCATTTGGGGCTTCACCTAATACATGTAATCCGGAAGAGAATAATCGGTTTTCTAAAATTTGCAAATACTCATATAATTTAATTAAATAATCATTAAATAGATGATTACTAAACATAAAAATATTTTCAGAACTAAATGATATTCCCAATTTTTTAGCTTCTTCAAACGGACAATCAGTATCCAAACCCGTATCAATAATCTTTTTACAAATTGCTTCCTTCAACAAGTAATTTTTTTCCGTATCTTCGCGATATTCAGCAATTAATTCACGCAAAGTTACTAAATCCTTATATAACCCTGCACGTCCATAAGGGGGAACATTATGGGAAATTAAAACACCATAACCACGACGTTTTGCTAAAATAGATTCCGATGGATTATTCGCAGCATAAATATACAAATTAGGTAAATCACCTAACAAAATATCCGACCAAGAATAACCAGTATTTCCTAACGGAGAACCAGGCAACCATTCCACAGTTCCATGCATTCCAAAATGCACGATCGCATCTGCCTGAAATTCATTCTGCAACCATTTGTAATATGCTGCATACTGGGGATGTGGTGTCATATCCCGTTCAAACATTAACCGCATTGGATCACCTTGAATACCCAAAGGTGGTTGTACCCCTATCCAAATATTTCCTAAGTTAATTCCCCCAATTTGAAATTCATCTCCAAAAGTTTTAATTCCGCTCTCTGTTAAAGATTTCCATTGTTTCTCAATCCGCTTTGTTTGCAAATAACCCAGCCATTTTTCCAAAGTACGAACATTAACAGTATTACTAATATTAACTCCATCCATCTGCGTTAATCCGCGTCCATCTGCGGTTTTAACCTCCTCATCTGCCACTTTCACCAAACGAATTAACTCCTCACCATCTTCCGGCAAATTATCGACTTTATAACCTTGCTTTTTCAATGCTCCAAGAAACTTAATTAAACTACGAGGAACATTTAATAAAGCTGCTGTTCCCGTAGCACCATAACCAGGAGGAAAACCATATAAAATCACAGCTATTTTCCGCTCCGATTCAGGTTTTCGTCTTAAATTAATCCAACTTTTAACCCTACCAATTAAACGATTTACCCGTTCCGGAACTAAATAAATATCTTCCCCCACTAAACCACCAAGGGGAACAGTATCGATCGCACCATCTAATTCCGGCAATGCATACAATACAACACTTTGCAACCCCCCAATTCCCTGACGTGTCCAGGAATGGATATCTTGAATTAACAACGGAGCAGCAACAAAATACGGTACATTCTTGGCAGTTAATATACGTTTTGCTACTTCAACCTGTCGTCCTGCTTCCATCGAGCCTGCTGGACCACCTACAAGGGGGAAACCGATGGTAGAGACGATTGCATCTACTTTTACCGCTTCTGGGGATAAAGATTTGATTTCAATATTACCTAGTTTTTTCTGCTCTATTTCATACTCAGTTGTCATCAAATCACGAACAGCAACATGTCCTTCCACACCATTAATAAATATAGGTAAAGGAATTAAACCTGCATTTTCAAATTTGCGGATAAGTTGGGGAATATAAGGTAGTTTCGTAATTACGTGTTTGCGATAAAGGAGAATACCAATTACTGGACATTGGGAATTGGGTATTTTCCTCTTTTTATACCATTCCAAATATTCCCGTGGTGATTCAAAATAACCTTGATAATCGGGATGAAGTAACCCGATATTTGGGGTTTCGATAATTGCGGGAATATCCCCAACTGGGAGGTTTAAATATTTTTCTGCTAATATCCAAAATAAAGCAGCGACATTTTCAATACCCCCCGCATTCCAATACCCATAGATAATTAACCAGTTACGTAAATCTTGGACTTTTTGAACAGGAATAAACTTAAGTAATTTTGGACCAATTTTCAGAAAACTAATATAACCCGCAAGCTTATCTTCCTCACGTCCATTACTGAATTTATCTAAAATAAACTTTACAGGTTTAGGCATTCCTTTCGGTTTATCACCAATGGCAAATTCCCCAATTTTAGTTAATCCCATCAATTCCAAAGCAGACTCAAACACCAATCGGATGGGAATTTGGGAAACGCGTTCACGAAGTGACTCCGTTGCGTTAGCTTCCCGCAGGGTAGGAGTATCGCACAACCACATCACTTGGTCATAATCAAACAACAAACTGCCAAAAAATACATCTGCCCCCAGGAGTGCTTTTTCAACGTCATCCGGTTTACTAGTGATATCGCGATCGCAAAAAATCCGTATCTCTAATTCAGGACATCGCGAAACCGCCAATTCGGCAGCTTTGCGGTACAAGTCAGCATTAAATGATTCAAATCCAGCAATTAAAACTATACGTTTCATGTTTAAAAGTAAAGAAGAATAAATTTTTCTTTACCTTACATTGTAAGCATTCCAGCATCCAGTGGTGAAGACAATAAAATCCGTAACGCGACTTTCATTCTTCTCATCAACAGCCCAAATATCTCCTCTTTCATAAATTTTTCAGCGAATCCACTGAGAACACCCCCCGGCAGGGTGAGTATAATAAGTGACTGAGAAACTGTAACCTATTTATCGCTGAAAGGTTTATTATTATGTCAGACGAATTTACTTTTACCGTCGAAAATCAAGCTGACTTGGCAATTACAGAGCTTTGGGTATCTCTAGATGATGAAGAATGGTCACAATTCACATTAGGAGATGAAGGTATCCCATCTGGTGAAACAGCAACGATCGCTTGGGCAGAATACACCAATGATTCTCCATGTGAGTGGTATATTTGCTGCACATACGAAGATGAGTCTGAATCAGATTCTGCCGTATTCAATTTTTGCGAAGAACCAGCTTTGGTATTCAGCTAACTAGTGATTAAAATATGCGATCGCTCTTTATTTAATTCGCGAATTAAGTCAGGGATAGATGCATACAATATTTAGTTATTTAACCATCTAGTTATTAAACACAACAAAAAACCTACATCAGCATTCGTTGCATCTGTGGGTTTTTTGCAATTTCTTAAATTTAATAATTCTTCTTCAACATCCCGCTAAATAAATTGAAATTCTTATCAATTCCACCAATAAAATTAAACATATTGTCTACATTCTCTGGGGTTTGGGAAATTAATGTATCCTTAGTAATTAAATCGCCAAAATCAACCTTAACTTCCCCGAATCGCTGAGTCTTGCCATCGCTTTCATAAAATTTTACCCCAGCCAACTGCATAATTTTAATTATTTCCTGTGCCATAATTCCATAACCTACCGTAGTCGGATGAATCCCATCAATTGAAAATAAACCACCCTGAGTTCGACCTTTTTTCATCTCGGAACGGAAAAATAATGAAGTTAAAGCAGGTGAAATCGCATCCAGTTCCGGTGGCAATTTATACTCACCTCCAACGCTATTCCACCAGTCAGGACGAGCATCAGGGTCTTCGATATAGCGACGGGAAGCAAAACGGTCAAGTAGTCCACAAAGTTCAAATAAATACCAATCCTTCCCCTGTAAACGCGCCTGACGTACCACTTCTGTTATCGATTCATTATATTGGTCAATGGCACTGTCGATTGCCCTGGCTTCATTTTCGGTGATGTGTGGATGCTTCTCTGGGTTAAAATCTTGGTCGTGAATCCACGGTAACGTGTAGTATGAAAAATAACGTGACTTATTCCGAGCTTTATCACCGACACCACGGGCAAAAGGTGCGATCGTCAGATGGGGAACTGTTGCGAAAATTACATGTCTAGCGCGAATTTTCTTCACTTCTGCCACTAATAAATCTAATTCAGCTTTGAAGTGAGTTGGTCGCCAAACTGTATATTTATCGTTGACACTCATATCATCATAACCATCATCACTCCAAGAAACATTAAATGTCAAAATGCTTCCTAAAGCGTTGTTAGAGCCAAGTGTGATAACCAAGGTTTCAATTCCTTCGGTTTGCTCATTTCCTTCCGCACCAAGCAATTCTGCCGCTTGTAAAGGAGTCAAGGCTTTTCCCTGATTATCCCGTGCCGTATTTAAAACATAGATAGCAGCACGTTCATTATGATTATTGATAACTTGCCGAAGTACATCGTCTTCCGATTTCGCTTTACTAATAACATCTAAACAGATGTCTGCATTGCGCGATAAAGTATTCCGCAAATCCCAACCGTAAACCGCTAAATTATGATTAATTTTACCCTGATTCGGGTATATTTTACCTTCACCCCGTTCCCAGTAATCCTCAATCACATCGAGTTGTTGCCGAATAAACAAAAATACAGGTACTCCATTCAACCAATTGATTTCATTTCCCAATTTTTTTTGCAAGTCATGGGCTAATTTTTCCAAATTCAACGGCATTCCATTACCAGGTCCACCATAAGTAGGATAGCGTAATTTGTCCCAACCTAGTTCCTTAGAAACTATTGCTGGATATGAAAGCTGAGTATTATAAATTGCACCACTTTGAAACCCATGCGTTAGGGAATCACCAATCGTCACTAAACGATGCTGTGGAGTTTCAGCCTTAGATACATTAGATACATTTACCACAATCCCAAGAGTTGGGTCAGTAATTGGCTTTCGTGCTTCAAAACTAATTTTTACATCTCGTGGTGTTTTCGGGTCATGAAATCTCGAAGTAGATGCCTGTATCATTATTTTCCCTGTATTGAATCCATTCTCGATCGTATTTTCAATGAATGGAGAATGAGCGAGGTATATCCTATCACACATAATTGCATTTATGTATGATAAAAATTACTTATGCATACTGACCTAAGAGTACTCCAAGTAAAAAAATGCCCAATTGTCATTGCGTTCGCTCTTAGCGTGCGCGGAGCGCTTACGCAACGGAGTGTAGCGAAGCAATCTCAAAGACTTTGCGATTGCTTCATTCCGCTTCGCTCCATACTCCGAAACGGAGAAGCAAGCTACGCAATGACAGGTTTTAGATCATTTTTTGGAACACTCTAAAGTAAACAAGGATTGTTAAATAGACAATTTTAGTAGCAAACTTGTATACAACCAACTTGGCAGTATAGTGTAAAATACTACATGATTTTATGTTTACTAAAGTATTAAGTCTGAATTTGCCGAAAACAAGAAGATAGTAAAAAGTAAATCTTGCCCCCGTGGCAAAGTTTACGTACAAACAACACTTATGGAGGTTTACCATGCGATTTGGAATTGATATCGGTCATAATTGTCCACCAGACACTGGAGCTAGGGGAATCAAATTCGAGGACAATTTAACTTTCGATGTTGGTAATCGAGTCATGTCAAAATTAAAAGCATTAGGACATGAAGTGATAGAATGTAAACCAGTTAGAGCAGGTAACGTCAAAGATTCTTTATCACGAAGATGTGACAAAGCAAACGATACAAAAGTAGATTTATTTGTATCAATTCACTTTAATGCTTTTAACCAACGAGCAAATGGAACAGAGATATTTGCTACTGGTGAAAAAGGAAGAAAAGCTGCGAAACCTGTATTAGATGAAATCGTTAAATTAGGTTTTTTTAATCGGGGAATTAAAAACGGTTCTCATTTATTTGTACTGAGAAATACAAAGATGCCAGCAATCTTAATTGAAAGTTGCTTTATCGATTCCCAGAAGGATATGACATTATTTAATTCCGAAGCGATCGCAAACGGCATAGTGAAGGGTTTAACAGGACAATTACCAAAAGCTCCAGTTGTCCCAGTTCCTGATGAAGAGAGTAATATTGATACTACGGTTTTGAGATTACAACGTGCGTTAAATAGACTCAAAATCACCGACCAAGATGGCAAAGTTTTGATAGAAGATAATACGATTGATGTGCAAACAAAAAAAGCCCTCGAAAGATTTCAGCGCATCGCGGAAATACAAGTCACGGGAATTGCTGGGAATACAACTTGGCAGGCAATTAATCAAATTTTAGCAAAAAGAATTATTCGACCCAAACATGCAGGTGGTCCAGTTATGCGCTACCTACAGCACAGGATGGGAGTAGAAATCGATGGAGTTTATGGTTCGGAAACTGAAGATGCAGTTAAGAGATTCCAGAGACAAAATGGGTTGCTTGCAGATGGAATTGTTGGACCTGTAAGCTGGCAAAAATTGATTGGTTAATTTTATCCTATCGTAGAGACGTTCCGGTGGAACGTCTAATCCAAATCCCGTAGAACATTTAATCAAAATCCCGCAAAACATCTAAATAGTTAGGTTAAGAATTTTCTTAACCTAATTATTTTTTATAAAGTCGCGAGTTGCACACCTCAGCATTCAGGTACAATTATTGGTTGGCATTTTAATTTTACTTTTTGCTTAAGAGGCAGTGCATCAAAAATGACAACTTCGACCGCATCTACTTCCGACACAACATCTACTCAATTCAACCCCAGCGAATGGGTAATTGATAGCAACGGAAAAAGCGCATTATCGATTCGGATCAAAGGCGATCGCATCTTCAAAGAGGAATCACCATTTCAAACAGTGGAAGTATTTGATACCTACGACCGAGGCAAAATGCTGACCATCGATCGGATGGTAATGTGTACCGAATCGGATGAGGCAAATTATCACGAGATGATTGTCCACGTACCCATGTTTGCTAATTCTGGTATTAAAGATGTCTTAGTAATTGGTGCGGGTGATGGTGGGACAATTCGCGAATTAGTGCGTCATCCCGGCATTGAACGGGTGACAATGGTGGAAATTGATGAAGTTGTAGTTAGAGCATCAAAACAATTTTTACCAACTATTTCCTCTGCCTTAGAACATCCCAAATTAAATTTACTTATCGACGATGGGATTAAATTTGTCAAAGAAGCAAAAGAGAATTCCTACGACTTAGTAATAATTGATTCATCAGACCCTGTAGGTCCCTCGGAAGGACTTTTCACCCAATCCTTTTATGAAGATGTATTTCGCTGCTTGCGATCGCATGGTACAGTAGCCATCCAAAGCGAATCTCCCCTATTCCATCCCGATGCATTTGTGGATTTAAATAAATGCCTCAAGCAGGTTTTTGGTGTTGATTCCGTACATCCTTACTTGGTGTTTATCCCCATGTATCCTTCGGGAATGTGGAGTTTAACCTATTGTTCCAAACAAGGAAATCACCCCGTAAATAATTGCGATCGCGAAAAAGCTGCACAATTTACTCTTGAGCATAATTTGCGCTATTACAACCCAGATATTCATCAAGCTGCATTTGCATTACCTGGATATATTCAGAAGATGATTCAAGTATAAAATGTCATAAACCTCGTCCATGATGAAACCCGGAGTTTTTTTTAAGATTCAAATCCGTCATTGCGACGTAAGGTAGACACAAAGTGGCTACCCGCAGGGTAGCAATCTCAAGGTCTTTGTGGAAAACTACAGTTCTCAAAGTAGACGAGGTTTAGTCCCCGATTGTTTGAGAAAGTCGGGGATATTATTTATTTTTATTATTTATTCTTAGAGAACCCCACATAAAAAAATGCTCTTCGGTCATTCTGTAGCTTGCTACTTACAGAAGCCGCTTGCGCGTCTACCCGCAGGGTGGAACGTACGC
>NZ_NTFS01000194.1 GCF_002289455.1 Brunnivagina elsteri CCALA 953 | reverse complement strand
TGATTGCGGAGCTTACTGTAGGTATCGTCTAAAATAACCGTAGATTGAAAAGTGCGATCGCAGTTTCTAATTTTAATGGTGAGAAAGGATTGATTTTTTGTAATATTTTTTCCCGTAAAACTTTATTTTCCGTAAAAGAATAGGTTACAACTGTAGAAAATAAAAACAAAACCGACGTGAACCGTCTTGAAAGTTCATGCTACTAACAATTTCTACCACAAACCAACCAGCAACTGACTTAGGTTATTTGCTCCACAAACATCCCGATAAGTGTCAATCATTTCCTCTCTCTTTCGGGAAAGCACATATTTTTTATCCCGAAGCTAGCGAAACCCTTTGTACAGCAGCGCTACTACTGGATATCAACCCCATCAAACTAGTACGGGGAAGGGGAGCAACCCTAGAACATTATGTTACAGATAGACCATATGTAGCTTCGTCATTCCTTAGTGTAGCAATGTCCCACGTCTTCAGTACGGCAATGGGAGGAAGATGTAAAGATAAACCCGAACTTGTCCAAACTCCCATACCCTTGACGGCAAAAATGAGTGTTGTTCCCTGTTGGGGAGGGGAAGAAATTCTCCGGGAATTATTTGAACCACTTGGTTATACCGTCATTGCAGAAAACCACCAACTCGATGAGAAATTTCCCGAATGGGGAAACAGTAAATACTACACAGTCGAACTCGCAAATACGATTCCGTTATCAGAACTTCTCAGTCATCTCTACGTACTTATTCCCGTTCTTGATGACGAAAAACACTACTGGGTAGGGGAAGACGAAGTTGAAAAATTGTTACGTCATGGTGAAGGTTGGTTAAATACCCATCCAGCTAAGGAAAAAATTACCAGTCGCTACCTCAAACGTCGCGGAAACCTTACCCGTCAAGCATTAGCACAACTTGCAGAAACAGATAATTTTGACCCTGATGCGATCGCACTCGCACAAACGGAAGAAGAGATTGCGATCGAGAAACCGTTGAGTTTAAATAAACAAAGAATGCTAACGGTTGTGGATACATTGAAGGCGAATAATGTCAAACAAATAATAGATATGGGTTGCGGAGAAGGAACTCTATTACGATATTTGTTAAAGGAATTATGCTTTGATAAAATCGCTGGTGTAGATGTTTCTTACCGGGCTTTGGAAATTGCCAAGGAACGAATAGATAAGTTACATTTACCTCGAAATCAATGGGAAAAATTACAGATTTTTCAAGGTGCATTAACCTATCAAGATAAGCGGTTTAAAAATTATGATGCGGTAACTTTAATTGAAGTTATTGAACATCTGGATTTACCCCGTTTAAGTTCATTGGAAAGAGTAATTTTTGAATTTTCCCATCCTAAGCTAGTAATAGTTACTACACCAAATATTGAATACAACATCAAATTTGAAAACCTGAGTGCAGGGAAATTAAGACATAAAGACCATCGTTTTGAATGGACAAGGGTAGAATTTGAAACTTGGGCAAATTTAGTTGCAGAAAAATTTGGTTATACAGTATCTTTTCAACCGATTGGTGATATTGATATGGAAGTTGGTTCTCCAACCCAAATGGCATTATTTAAACAGAATTAGGTCTCAATAATCTAGATTTAAATAATATCTATGGAAGCAATAATATTTGTCGGAATTCAAGCTTCCGGTAAATCAACGTTTTACCGAGAAAATTTTCTCAATACTCACATACGTCTCAACCTTGACATGCTCAAAACTCGTCATCGCGAACAAATATTTATCCAAGCATGTATCGAAGGTAAACAGTCATTTGTCGTAGATAATACTAATCCTACACCAGAAGAAAGAAGTCGCTATATTGCACCTGCAAAAGCAAATTATTTCCAAATTAAAGCCTATTATTTTGATTCACCCTTGGAGGAATGTAAACAACGAAATAACCAGCGCCAAGGAAAAGAAAATATTCCCCTATCTGGACTATTAGGAACACATAAAAAGTTGATATTACCAACTTGGGAAGAAGGATTTGACGCAATTTATTCTGTGAAACTCGATATTAATAACTCTTTCCAAATAGAGGAGTGGCAGCGTGAAATTTGACGAATTAGATACGAGAATGCGGGTATTTGAAACAGCCCATGACCATTGTGTATTACCGGGTTTATATGTAGTCGCAAGATTAGATGGACGTAGTTTTACACGTCTTACTAAAGAAGTGCATAAATTTAAAGCTCCCTTCGATGAAAAATTTCGAGATATGATGCTGGATACGGTAGAGCATTTAATGAATTGTGGTATTGATATTATTTACGGATATACCCAAAGCGATGAAATATCCTTACTTTTTGCCAATTATGAAGATACTTTTAGCAGGAAAGAACGTAAATTAAATTCAGTTTTAGCTGGTGAAGCTAGTGCTAAATTATCTTTACTTTTAGGAGACATTGCTTGCTTTGATTGTCGAATTTCCCAACTTCCCAATATTACCGAAGTCGTCAATTATTTTCGCTGGAGAAATGAAGACGCAAATCGGAATGCACTCAATGCTCACTGTTACTGGAGTTTGCGAGGAGATGGAAAAACTGCCAGACAAGCAACCAGTATGATGTCAGGATTATCTATAGCTGACAAAAACGAGCTTTTATTTCAACATGGAATTAATTTTAATGATTTACCAAAATGGCAAAAACGTGGCACAGGATTGTATTGGGAAGAATACGAGAAAGATGGATTTAATCCCCAAACAGAACAAAGCGTTAAAACAATTCGACGTAGAATCAAACGCGATTTAGAATTACCAATGAAAGAAGAATATAGCCAATTTATTCACACATTCCTCTCCTCCATATATTCTCAGCGAAACTCCGCGTTAACCTCAGTGTAACTTTGCGTTAAAAAACAGATTAAAACATAAAACGAAATGAAAATAACCATTCCCGAACTTTCCCTAATCATATTAATCGGTGCATCTGGCTCCGGAAAATCTACATTTGCCCGCAACTATTTCCAACAATTTGAAGTCATCTCATCAGACTTTTGTCGTGGTTTAGTATCAGATGATGAAAATAATCAATCAGCATCAAAAGACGCTTTCGAGCTACTCCATTACATCGTTGCCAAAAGACTCGCAACAGGAAAATTAACCGTAATTGATGCCACCAACGTCCAACCAGAAGATAGAAAAGAATATATTAAACTAGCACGGGAATATCATTTCTTATCAGTTGCGATCGCACTCAATCTCCCCGAAGAAATTTGTCACCAACGAAATACCCAACGTTCAGATAGACAATTCGGTTCCCACGTAGTTAGACGACATACCCAAGCATTACGAAGAAGTTTGCGAGGATTAGAAAGAGAGGGTTTTCGCTACGTTCATATTTTAAATTCCTTGGAAGACATCAATAACCTGGAAATTGAACGTCAACCACTTTGGAATAATCGTAAATATGAAAAAGGACCATTTGATATTATTGGGGATATCCACGGATGTTGTGATGAACTCGAAAATTTATTGCAAAAACTCGGATATGTGAAAAACCCCCCTACCCAAGCAGAGGAATTCTGGAATTTTCCTACCTATTCCCATCCCGAAGGACGAAAAGCAGTATTTTTAGGTGATTTAGTCGATAGGGGAAATCGGATTCTCGATACAGTAAAACTTGTCCGTAACATGGTACAAGCGGGTACAGGTATTTGCGTTCCTGGAAATCACGAACATAAATTACTGCGAAAACTTCGGGGTAAAAATGTGCGTGTAAATCACGGTTTGGAGCAAAGTCTAGAGGAAATTGATGCTATCCCCGAAAATATCCGCGAAAACTCTATTAAAGAATTGCGGGAATTTTTCGATTCCCTAGTAAGTCACTACCTACTTGATGGTGGTAACTTAGTAGTTGCCCATGCAGGGATGAAAAAAGAAATGCAGGGAAGAGGTTCTGGAGCAGTGCGGGAATTTGCCCTGTATGGGGAAACAACGGGGGAAATTGATGAATTTGGTTTACCTGTGCGTTTTAACTGGGCGAGCGAGTACCGTGGTGATGCTATGGTAGTCTACGGACATACCCCCGTACCGGAAGCGGAATGGTTGAATAATACGATTGATATTGATACGGGTTGTGTTTTTGGTGGTAAGTTAACTGCGTTGCGCTATCCCGAAAAAGAATTGGTTTCTGTCGATGCAGCGAAAGTTTATTGCGAACCCGTCAAACCCTTGGGTATTGGTAGCAACAGAACTGCACAGCAAGAAATCGATGATGTATTGCATATCGAAGATGTCCTGGGCAAACGCATAATCAATACCCGTTTGCAGAATAATATCACCATCCGGGAAGAGAATAGCATTGCCGCACTGGAAGTCATGAGTCGGTTTGCAGCTAATCCCAAATGGTTAATTTACCTTCCCCCCACCATGTCTCCTGTGGAAACTTCCCAATTACCGGGATATTTGGAACGTCCAGAACAAGCTTTTGCCTACTACCAAAACCAAGGAATTACGGAGGTTATCTGCGAAGAAAAACATATGGGTTCCCGTGCTGTAGTTGTGGTTTGTCGTGATGAATTGGCAGCAAATCGACGTTTTGGTGTAATTAATGAAGGAATCGGGATTATTTATACCCGTACCGGAAGGAAGTTTTTCAATGACGAGAATTTGGAAACCGAATTACTAGCTCGTTTGAATACCGCACTCAGCGATAGTAACTTTTGGGAAACATTTAATACCGATTGGGTATGTCTCGACTGCGAATTACTACCTTGGACAGCAAAAGCCCAAGGATTATTAACCAAACAATATGCACCCGTGGGAATCTCATCCCGGTTAAGCTTAGGAAATGCGATCGCACTTCTTCAACAAACACAAAACCGTGGTGTAGATATATCTTCCCAACTCAACAACTACACACAACGGGCAGAAATGGCGAATTTATACGTCGATGCTTACCGTCGTTACTGCTGGAATGTCAACGATATTTCCGATATTAAATTGGCTCCATTTCATATTTTAGCAAGTGAAGGGGCAGTACATACCGATAAAACCCACATCTGGCACATGGAGGAAATCGCCAAAATTGCCCAAACAAATCCACAATTATTAATGGAAACCAACTACAGAGTTATCGATTTGACTGATATTGAGGGTAAAAACCAGGGTATTCGTTGGTGGGAACAAATGACCGCAGAAGGAGGGGAAGGAATCGTTGTAAAGCCACTAGAATATATAGTTAGGGGAAATAAGGGGATTATTCAACCAGCCGTTAAATGTCGTGGTAAAGAATATCTGCGAATAATTTATGGTGCCGAATATGACAGCCCAGAAAATTGCGATCGCTTGCGTCATCGAGGATTATCACACAAACGTTCCCTCGCCATGCGAGAATTTGCTTTGGGAGTGGAGGCATTGGAAAGATTTGTGGCAAAAAAACCCTTGCGACAGGTACACGAATGTGTATTTGGGATATTGGCATTGGAAAGCGAACCCGTCGATCCGAGGTTGTAGACTTTGGGGATGGGTTTTAGCGATCGCTATTTTTCTTTTGCGTAAATAATCGTAAAGTGGTAGTAGCTAATAATTTAGCTTCCAGAATTGAAATAATGGTTTAAGCTAAAAAGCACCTAAATCATATATCAAGGCAGGCAGGGATGCCGACCCCACAAGAAGTATAATAATTTAGATTATATGATTTAAATGCGGAACAGCTTATCTACAAGTTTAAACCAGTACTTTGAGAGTGATTCAAAGTCGATGCAATGGATAATTTACATTTTATGGGTATAAAGAATGGAAACTATAAAGCCTAAAAAAATAATTGATTTCAAACCTAAAAAAGTAATCAAAGTTGAGCCAGAGAAAACAGAAGCTACTGAATTACCTCAGCAAGAAAACTATTATCAAGCAGTTGGTATAGTTAGTGGTCGAGTAATTTTGGATAAAGAACAAGGATATCAATTAGATGTTGCGGGTAAACAGTTCCAGCTTTTCTTTAAGAAACGAGATGTTAGTGCTTGCGTTAAATTTGATGTTGTAAATAGAATCATTGTATACCCACGATTTATACATTTCCCTAAACGTGATGAAGCCGCCAAATTATCTTTTCAGGTTCTAGCAATTGAAAACGAACGTAAAGAAGGGTTATTCGAGCAATTAAAAGATAATGAGTTTTTATTGCGTGGTATTTGGCAGTTCATTCCGGTTTGTCAAACGCCAGTAATTACAATTTTGCAAAACTATAATGAAGATTTTAAGAAGCGGATTAAAAAACTTGATGATGTGAGAAAGTGTAAATTATTGAAAGCAATTCATGCACCTTTATTCTGGCGCGATGCTATCGTGAATCCTTTTAGATATCGTAAAGATTCGGAATCGCAACCTGATAAATACTTTGTTTCTATAAAAGCTCGATTAGACTTCAATCGAGAAGCATTTATGTTTGATAGCTTACTAGGGTTGCCAACGACTGAGTTACCTGAGGGCTATAGGTTATCGAAAAAGATGAAAGCTGAGGTATTGAAGGCGAAAAAACAAAGTACTACAGTGAATTTCCAGAAACCGACTACCCAGGATATCAAGTTGCGATCGCAATAGGAGGATATAGTTCAATACGGTTCAGTTAAGACTAAGCTATTCAATATTTTAAACCGCCACACGGAGTGGCTTCCGTAGGTAGGCGCAGAGAACGCCAAGGAAGAAAGGTTAAAATAAGTTGCTATACAACCTTTTCAATGAAAAATTTGAAAACCTACTTTTAGGGGTGTAATATTTAAAGGTAATTGAATTGTAAAAGTGCTACCTTTACCCAACTCACTTTCCACATTTAACTTACCTTTATTTACCCCAACTATAGCTAGTGCGATCGCTAAACCCAAACCAGAACCACCAGTACTACGAGAGCGATCGCTATTGACTCGATAAAATCGATCGAAGATACGTGGAAGCTCATTTTTAGGAATACCAATCCCTGTATCCTCCACTCGAATGACTGCGTAGTAATCAATTTTGTCTAAAAATAATGTCACCTTCCCACCTTTGGGTGTATATTGAATCCCATTTATAATCAAGTTGGAAAGTAAGCGATAAAGCTGGTCAGAATTACCAATAATATTTACAGGTTGATGTACTTGTATTACATAGGTTAATCTTACATCTGCTGTAGTTGTCATTGCGGCAAATTCCTCAACTAAATCGCTGACTATATCATTTAAACAACATAATTCCTGATGTTTAATTGGTTGTTTCTCTAAACGCGCTAACATCAGTAAATCAGTAACTAAAGTCGTCAGTCGCTGATTTTGGCGTTGTATAGTTTGTAAAATGTCTCGTGTTTCTTCTTCCTCTATTTGTGGCATTAAAAGTGCTGATTCAACTGTTGCACTTGTTGCTGCTAATGGTGTTCGTAATTCGTGTGCGGCATCGGCTGTAAATTGTTGGATTTGCCGATAGGATTGGTAAATCGGCTGCATTGCTAATCCTGACAACCACCAACTTGCAGCAGTAATCATCAACATTGCAAATGGCAACCCCAATATTAAAGTTAATTTGACACTGTTGAGATAGCGATTAAACTCTTCTAAACTACGTCCTATTTGCAGATAGCCCCAACTTTGATAATTTTGGGTATGCAAAACTACAGTGATTTGATGAAAATCTTGACCATTACTACCTTGAATAAATTGCCAAGTTTTGGAATTGAAAATAGTAGATAATCCTTGAGGATAGGAACCAGCAATAGCAATTATTTTTCCGGAATTGTCAAAAAAACGTACATAGTAATTACTTTTGGTCACTATACCTAAAAAATGGCGATGAGAGTCTAGTGGTTGTTGAATACAAATTCCCTGAATATTGCATAATTCTATATTAGGAAATAACTGCTGGGCAATTGGTGCCAAAATACCTGGTTTTGCTAATTTGAGTTCGAGACTGTCGTGTAATGTCCCAGCTACTGACTCAATTTCATTATCTAAACCAACAACATGGGCATTAAATACGGCTCGATAAAAACCAAAAGCGCATACACTTAAAATTAAACCCATGACAACAACGTAGTATAGAGCTAAACGAATACGAGTTAGTCGAAAAAGTTTATTTTGATTCATTAGTAGAATTAAATCTATATCCCAAAGCGTGCAAAGTTTCAATCGGGTTATGACAACCGCTCGAAGTTAATTTGCGACGCAGTAAACGTATTTGTGCTGCCACTACATTACTACCTGTTTCTGCATTTATTTCCCACAATTGATTGCGGATTTGGTCAGTGGTTAAAATTTGATTGGGATGCTTCATAAAATATTCCAGCAGTTGAAATTCTTTATTAGTTAAAAAAATTACCTGTTGTTCTCCAGTCTGATTTTGACTGATAATTTCACTACGACTATAATCCAAACTAAGATTACCAACAGTAAGTAATTGGGGTTGAAATTGAGGGGAACGACGTTGCAAAGCCCGCAATCTTGCCAGTAATTCTCCCATACCAAATGGTTTGACTAAGTAATCATCAGCACCAGCATCCAACCCAATAATTTTATCTTCCATCCGGTCTTTGGCAGTTAACATTAAGACAGGGAGGGAATTTCCTTGCGATCGCATTCTTTGGCACAACTCTATGCCACTGATACCGGGAAGCATCCAATCGATAATGGCGACAGTATATTCTACGGAACTATATTCTAAATATTGCCATGCTTCGGTACCATCGATAACATGATCGACTATATATTTATGTTGATTTAAGGTACGTGCGATCGCATTTCCCAAATCTGGCTCATCTTCGACTAGTAATACTCGCATATTCAAATTAGCTGACTATACCTCGGATGTAATCTATGGCTTGCGATTAGCTCTGAAATTGGTATTTGCTTATCTTTTTATATGCTTATCTATATAACACGAAATCTTGCTAAACCTATCGGTATTTCTACATTACTTCCAATAAATTTAGTAAATAGACGATAGATTGGACCATTACCCAGAAAAGGCTGTTTAACATTTTTAATATCAATTTCTAACTTACTATTAGGAGGTAAAGCTTGCTTAAAGCTAATTACTATAATCTTCTCATTTATAGAGATATTTGTATTGGCTTTCTCTATCTTATTTCCTGTGACAACAACATCACTAATTTTATTACTCCAGCTTACCGTTTCTGGGATTACGATACTAATTTGAGAGACAATTTGACTATTTTTGGGAATGTGTACCTGTAAGCTCTGTCTGACATTACTCCATTTTGTTTGAGGGAATTGAGAATTACTATCTACATGGGGAAGTTTGCCGTTATCATCATTTGCCCTGACATATCCAGAGGGGATAATTAGCATTGTGGTGATAGCACATATATTAATTATATCAATCAATAATTTCTTCATATTATTTCCTGACTGGATAAATACAGCAATGCCGAGTCTGAATAGGGGAACCTATACTTATTTTGTCAAGCAAAAATGAAATCAGGATGAAATTTTGGCTTTGCTGTGAATCTTGTTGCTGATATGGATAATTTCAAGTAAAAATCTCGTTACCCCCTTGACTCTCCAGTGGACAGGAGACTTCACAATGGGATTAGTTAGTTATTTAAAGGGTGGTTATGACACTTCAATTAAAAGTTCCCAATATGGCTTGTTCTGCTTGTGGTGAGACGATTACAGCAGCGATAAAAGCGATAGCATCTGATGCTGTGGTTGAAACTGATGCAAAAACCAAGTTAGTCAGTGTTGAAACTCAAGTATCTGAAATAGCAATCAAAGAAGCAATTATCAATGCTGGTTACTCTGTTGCGTGATGTTCTTAAATATTAGATTTCAACGCAAAGGTTCGCGGAGTTAAACGCAGAGGTTCGCGGAGTTTTTTTAGTAGGAGGTGAGAGATGGAAAGAACTACACTAAAGTTACGGGGGATGAGTTGTGCTTCTTGTGGAAGAAGTATTGAGGAAGCGATCGCTTCTGTAATCGGTGTCAATGAATGTATTGTTAATTTTGGTGCAGAATTGGCAATGGTGGAATATGACTCTGGAAAAACTAATGTAAAAGCTATCCAAGAAGCTGTAAATGAGGCTGGTTATTCTGCTTTCCCGTTGCAACAACAAAACCCCACAGCAGAGCAGGATACATTAGAAAAGCGTAGGGAATCCAGAGAAACCCGTGAATTAACCCGTAAGGTGGTTGTATCGGGAATTCTCAGTGTGATAATTGTGATTGGTTCCATACCAATGATGACAGGGTTGGATGTACCATTTATTCCTATGTGGTTACATGAATCATGGGTGCAATTGATACTCACAATCCCGATGTTTTGGTGTGGTTTATCTTTCTATACCAATGCATGGAAAGCCTTGAAACGTCATGCTGCAACGATGGATACTCTTGTGGCATTGGGAACTAGTACGGCATTTATTTATTCACTATTTCCGACCTTTTTTCCTAGTTTATTTATCTCTCAAGGTTTAAGAGCAGATGTATATTATGAAGCGTCTTCGGTGATTATTGCCTTGATTTTACTCGGTAAGTTATTAGAAAGTCGTGCAAAAAAACAAACTGGGGAAGCTATTCGTAAGTTAATAGGTTTGCAAGCAAAAACTGCCCGTTTAATTCGTAATGGACAAGAAATCGATATCCCAATAGAAGAAGTGCAAATTGATGATGTAATCTTAGTTCGTCCTGGGGAGAAGATTCCTGTAGATGGCGAGGTAGTTGATGGCACATCGACTATTGATGAATCTATGGTGACGGGTGAAAGTGTCGCGGTGAAGAAACAGCTTGGAGATGAGGTAATTGGAGCAACTATTAACAAAACTGGTAGCTTTAAATTTAAAACTACGCGAGTAGGAAAAGATACTGTTATCGCGCAAATAGTCCAACTCGTGCAACAAGCTCAAGGAAGCAAAGCACCCATACAAAGATTAGCAGACCAAGTAACCGGATTTTTTGTACCTGTAGTGATTGCGATCGCACTCCTAACTTTCATTATCTGGTTTAATATCATGGGTAATCTTGCGATCGCTTTAACTACTACAGTAGGGGTATTAATCATTGCTTGTCCTTGTGCGTTGGGTTTGGCAACTCCCACATCGGTAATGGTAGGAACGGGTAAAGGTGCAGAAAATGGTATTTTGATTAAAGGTGCTGATAGTTTGGAATTAGCCCATCAAATCAAAATAATTGTCCTCGATAAAACCGGAACTATTACCCAAGGTAAACCCACAGTTACGGATTTTATTACTGTCAACGGAACTACAAACAGTAATGAAATCAAATTATTAGAATTAGCTGCATCTGTGGAACGCAATTCTGAACATCCCCTAGCAGAAGCGGTTGTCAGATATGCCAAAACCCAAGGTCTCACATCTAATATTACATCTAATATTACATCTAATATTACGTCTAATTTCCAATCTTTAACAGGTAGTGGTGTACAGGGTATTGTTGATAACTATCTAGTACAAATTGGTACGCAACAGTGGATGTCAGAATTGGATATAAATACTCAATCTTTGGAACCAGAAAAAGAACGCTTAGAATATCTCGGAAAAACTGCAATTTACATCGCGGTTGACGGTAAAATTCAAGGATTAATGGGTATTGCTGATGCTGTTAAACCTACATCCATCCAAGCTATAAAAGCCTTGCAAAAGATGGGTTTAGAAGTAGTCATGCTCACGGGAGATAATCACCGTACAGCAGCAACCATTGCCCAGGAAGTAGGTATAAAACGTATCCTCGCTGAAGTCCGTCCCGAACAAAAAACCGCTACCGTTAAAGAGTTGCAACGAGAAGGAAAAATTGTGGCGATGGTAGGTGATGGTATAAATGATGCACCAGCACTTGCTCAAGCTGATGTAGGGATTGCCATTGGTACGGGAACAGATGTTGCGATCGCAGCTAGCGATATTACCCTAATTTCTGGTGATTTACGGGGTTTGGTGACTGCAATTCAACTTAGTCACGCAACGATTCGGAATATTCGCCAAAATCTATTTTTTGCTTTTATTTATAATGTTGCGGGAATTCCCATTGCTGCGGGTATTCTTTTCCCATTTTTCGGTTGGTTACTCAACCCAATTATTGCAGGTGCTGCGATGGCTTTTAGTTCGGTTTCCGTACTCACAAATGCTTTGCGTCTGCGTAATTTTAAACCTAATACCAATTTAATATAAAGATGTATATAAAGAACCCCACCCCTTAATCCCCTCCTCGCTCGCGAGGAGGAGAAACAAGAATTTAGTTCCCTCTACGTTCGCGCTACGGTGTACACACAAGTACCAGAATTGCCCCAAATAAAAGAACCCTACCCTAACCCTCCCCTTAGTAAGGGGAGGGAACTGGATTTATATTTTCCCCCCTTGGAAAGCAGGGCTGTTTCGTTCCCTTTTAAACAGGATTTGTCAAGATAGTTAGCGATAAATATCTAAGTAAGTGTGACGATTAAATGAACTTTTAAGCACTCACGTAGCCGTAATTTTGTTCGTTTTCTCGACACGCTGGTAACAAAATAACCAG
>NZ_NTFS01000193.1 GCF_002289455.1 Brunnivagina elsteri CCALA 953 | reverse complement strand
AAATTTTAGAAAATAAAATATCCTAATATATATATTCATCAACTTTATCATAATTAAGGGCGGAAAACCCCCGCCCCTACGACAAGAATTGGGGACAATTTATTTCTGACTATGGTTTCCAACCTGCTAATAAATTCGGATGTTTTATTGGAGTGGGAAAAATTCCTCGTAAACTTGCTTGACGCTCCGAACTTGGTTCTTTAGTCAAATTCCAAAGGGTTTCGTAGAAGAAAAATGACATACCTGCAAATTTGCGATCGCGCACACTCTGAACTTGGGTTTGTACCTGTTGCATCGACACAAATTTACCTTTCAAGCCACTAATAATACCAATACTCACAGGTATATGACTACGTGCTGCTTTAACTTCCGGTCGATCTAATTCGCTATTAAATACCTTTAAATCGTTACGATATATCTGTAACACTAGTTCTTCAACTAATCCCATTCTCTCCCATCTTGCCCAATCCGCTAAATAAAAGTCATAGGAAAAGCGTTGCGGATTCGGTGCTACTGAAATAATACAATCTTTTTTTACAGCCTTGACTGCCGTAAATACCCGCTTCATGTAGTTGGTAATTTTGTTTGCCCTCCAACGTAACCATTCTGCGTCTTGGGGATTTTTTGGTGGTAACTTTCCTCGATGTTCTTTTTTGTACAGAGCTACCGTGTAGGAATCGTATCCCAATTCCGCAGGTAAACCAAAATGGTCGTCAAATTGAATACCATCGATATCGTAGTTTTTAACCATCTCAATGATTAAATCCTGGACAAACTGCTGAACATCAGGACGAAAAGGATTCAACCAAACGCGATCGTGAGTACCCTCTTTCCAAATTTGCGTACCATCTCGACGACTGGTTAACCATTGTGGACGACGTTTTGCTAATTGGGAATCTGCGGGAGCCATAAACCCAAATTCAAACCAGGGAATCACTGCCAAACCCTTTTCATGTCCCTCTTCCACTACTTCTTTGAGCATATCACGCCCTTGTAACCCTGGTTCAGGATCGAGTTCTTTGCCAATTACCCGCTTTGCTACCTGACTTGGGTACAGTGTCCAACCCCAGTTCCACACTGTCGGATACACAATATTGAAATTTAAATCTTTGAGATTTTGTAAAGCTTTATCCAAACGTTGCTTCTCAAACAACACGTTACTATCAACATTTGTTAACCATACTCCCCGTAATTCCGTTGTCGGTAAACGAGAAGCAGTTTGTGCTGAAAGTGGCAAAGACAATAGCATCGTCGCAATCAGACTCAAAGCCATCAACCCAGTCAAAAAACCTCGCTTGTACCACCACTTCACAAACTCATTCATATGTATTTTTTGTTGAATTTCATCATTCTGGATGATAAAACTACGACTGCACATTAGGCAAAGAAGTTGCATCTAGTCTTCCTCGATTCCCCATTTCCCTATATACAGTAGATTCCACATTAAATACGTATCTTTTCGGTGTGGGGTCATCCACCCCACCCTCATCTCCAATACCCTGATTAAAATCGACCTAAGGTTATCCCAAACACATGTCAACAAAATTACTCACTTGCTGAATTTGATTACGGGTAATTTTGCTGATATTTTTTCTGATTTACATTTTTATATTCACAATTTTAGGGTGTGTGATGATAGGTTTAATTAATTCACAAAATAGCGTGGTAAATGCCACAGCAGCCATCAAGACGCTAGCAAGAGCGATAATGGTAGCTGGTGGTGATTTTTCATTACTTTTAGCTTGTTGTAACTCTCCAAGACGACAGCAAGACATCCTGAGTTTATTAAAAGAATATTCTCCGGTTGATATTAGAGAAATTATTATTCCCCCAACAAGCGAGACACTATACACAACCATTAGCGCAACAATTGGTTCATCTCAACCAGAAGCTTTAATGATAACGGGTTTAGAGTCGGTGACTGCGATTAATCAGCTAATTGTTTCGACTAACTTGATGCGTGATGAGTTACGGAAACAATTTCAGTTTCCTTTGGTGCTATGGGTTAATGATGATATTTTACGAAGACTTATTTGGTTAGCACCTGATTTGAAAGATTGGGCAGCATGTACAATCCGCTTTGATGTCACTCAAGCACAGTTAGCAAAAGTACAAGCAATCTCGGCTTGATTGTAAGTATATCCACCATGTGCATTTAATGTGCGATATGCAACAGACGTTAAGCTCCGCTTGTCAATCCCCCGTACAGACAACAGATATAGGCATTAAATATATAAATATAAGGTGAAGCTCGCTCATTCTTTGTAAATTTCTTGTGAAAGTCAAGGAACAAAGAGTGGGTGAATTTGCGTCTATTTTTCCATCAAGTAAAACAGTTGAAGTTGAAAAAACTAGTTAAAGTTTTTATCCCGAACAGTTATAGTATGGGCTGAAATATTTTTAGTCTGTTGCTATTTTCACTTAGTCTTTGTGATTAGCTCTTGATACTTATTAGTTTATTAGTGGTTCTATAATTATTTATTTTCTATAGAAAACTAATCCCGCAATACCCAATAACTATATTCTATTACAACTATGAAAATCAATATCAAAAATAGTGCGATATCGCGTATCGGCAATCAACAACGGGTTATTACTGCTTTGGTATTAAGTGGTGTTTTATCCATCAGCAGTGGAATGACTCTCATCAAAAGTGCGACAGCCTTACCGCTAAATTCGACAGTTTCAGTCACAAAAGAAAATATTAAAGATAAGGCTCCCACTAAACGTTTGCCTCGTCAAATTGCTAATGCAATTTTTAAAGATTTATCGAAAAATCAAGACATTAACATTAATGATTTAGATGTCGTTGAGTACAGAGCAAAAACTTGGCGGAATGGATGTTTAGAATTAGCAAAATTAGGTGAACTTTGTACTCAAGCTTTAGTTCCTGGTTGGCAGGTGACAGTTACCAATGGTAAACAAAATTGGATTTATCATACCAATGGGAATGGGAAAAATTTACGCATTTCTAACCGCAATATACCTAACAATACTACCAAGTTGCCAGAGAAAGTTCGCGAATCTGTTCTCAAACGTGCTTCCAATTTTCTGAAATTACCTATTTCCGAATTATCAATTATTCAATCAGAGAAACGTGATTGGAGAAATAGCTGTTTAGAATTAGCAGAACCAGGTCGTCTTTGCTCTCAAATAATTGTACCAGGATGGAAGGTTGTTGTTGGGGCTAAGGAACAAGCACTTGTTTATCATACTAATGAGAAAGGTTCTGTAACTCGTTTAAATCAGAAAGAAAGTGAAATTAAAAATCAAGAATTACCAGAAAAAGTTCGTAAAGCGGTTATTAAAGCTGCGACTGAATCTAGTAATTTACCAGTTTCTGAGTTACGAATTACTGAAATTGAAAAAATTACCGTTGATGGCTGTTTGAATTTAGCAAAACCTGGTGAAGTTTGCACAAAAATAGCGCTACCTGCATGGAAAGTCACGGTAAAAGCTGGAAAACAAAAATTAGTATATCACTCGAAAGAAGATGGCTCGGAAGTTAGATTAAATACTTCTGAAAGTAATGTAAAATTACCTCAAAATATAGAAGAGATAGTATTATCTCAAGCTTCTCAACAGTCTGGATTACCAATTTCCCGTTTGCGAATTGTTTCCGCAGAACGAAAACAATGGTCAGATACATGTCTTGGTATTCGTAAACCTGGTGTTCTCTGTGCCCAAGTTATTGTTCCTGGTTGGCAAGTTACAGTTAGTGACGGACGGAAAAATTGGGTTTACCGAATTGGTGAATCTGTGACTGTTAGCTATGATAAAGATGCGAGCGAGATTCCCGATCGAGGTAATTTGAATGCAGTACCAATTCCAACTAGCGAATTACCACCTCCTTTGGAAAGTGGAATAGTATTCAGACAAATTACTAGTGGTGGTATTCTTCCTAGAACTTACCAAACGGTGTTATTAGATGATGGACGTTTGATTAGTACTCGTATCGATGACGCGAATGATTCCGAACGCAGAGTTTTTCGTCTTTCTCAACAACAATTACGAGACTTTCAAAAACTATTAGAAGAAAACGAAAAAGCTTTCCAAAACGTTAATTATCCCCCAACGGTTGGTGCTGCTGACTATAGGAGTTACACGATGACTTCTGCCAATGGAACTGTACAATTTAATGACACTTCTGGGAACAATCTCCCCGAATCTTTGAAAGTAGTAGTAAAAGCCTGGAGCGATTTGAACATCAATACGACTCGATAATTACACGTAGATAGACTATTCCATAGAGATAGGGTAAATACCCCTGTCTCTATTTGTGTTTATTTCTGTGTTTATATTTTAATCATTCCAGTGATGCTTATGATAAAGTTATGTCAGTAGTTAATGTATAAAATTGAAATAGATGGAAAATTTGGGTGAGCGATCGCATCAAAACCAAATAGACTCTGACGAACAACCAACACCATACGCAGAATCGATATTTTACTACTTTGCATATGGTTCCTGCATGTGTCCCGTTGATTTAAAGCGATCGCTTGGTGAAATAACCCATCCTTATGTTATTGGTGCGGGAACTCTCAAATCCTATCGCTTGGGCTTTTATCGCTATTCAACCATCCGCAAATGTGGTGTTTTAGATGTAGTCAAAGACTCCAACAGCAGCGTTAAAGGTGTACTTTACCAACTACCTTTAAGACTTAGCGATAAGCTCGATCGACGGGAAGATGTCCCGAAAGGTGGTTATCGTCGCGAAATAGTTGAGATTAAATGCCAAGATAAAATTTACAAGAATGTCCGTACCTATGTAGTTGTCAATAAATCACCTCAGGAAATAGCACCGAATGACTGGTATTTCAATGTTGTTTTACGTGGTGCTATCACTTGTGGATTACCAGAAGAATATTGCTGGAATTTGTTCAATCACATGTATCAATTACAACAACAACAAAAACAACAAAAACAAATGACTCAACCAGCTTAAGATACAAGGTTGGGTGTCAGCGAGTGCGTAACTCATTATTAATCTATACAATCAAGAACTGTATTTTATTTAATTCAGATTTTTTAATGGTTAATTTTCCCCTATCAAAGTCGTCATCTAGTGAAAGTTTAGTAATGTATTCAATCATTATTTCTCATCCGATTCAGCTAGATTATTATTACTAACTTCTGCCAATTCGGCACTAATTTTTGCCAAAAACAGGGTAATTTTAAATAAACTATTTCATTTTTAAATGTATATTCTGGAAGTATCCTTGATTTACACTCTTTTCTTCAAGCTTACTCTTTAAAGCATGTCTTCACAGATTGTTCTTTACAAAGCGTTCGTTTCCAGATAATCTCATCAATCATATATGAATTTATGACTTAACTCTTGACAAAACAATAAAAATACCCTTTAGTCGTCAATATTTGCAGTATGAAAATATATGGAATACCTCTGAAGAATTGACTTTAAATTAAATTCACTAAAAATTTAAATTTGCGAGTACTCAAACTCCTGAAAATTAAGCTAATTCCAGAAGATGGTAATGATAAGGGAACTTGGATACTTACGTATAGTCAAGATTACAATGTTTAGAGCTAAAAATACTTATCTTAGTCACAGGTAAACAGTTAACAGGTAAATATGGTTAATACAAAAACTTTGAAACTATTGTCCCATCCGATACTAGCTCTGATGCTGCTAACCAGTATCAATGCCGTATTTGCCACACCTAGCCATGCCCAAGCGAAAAAACGTCGAACAACCCCACGCACAGCCCCAGCCCGTGTTTTTCAATCAAATACACCAGCATCTGGGATATTAGATACAAGTTATACCTTGGGTGGTGGAGACCTCATTAAGGTGAATGTATTTGAAGTGCCAGAATATACAGGTGAATATCAAGTTCCCCCAGGTGGCGCAATTAACCTGCCATTGATTGGTAGCGTTCCTGTTTTAGGACTGACAACCGAACAAGCTGCTGATGACATAGCTCGCAGATACGCAAGATTCCTTAAACGTCCAATCATCTCCGTTAACCTGTTGTCGCCACGTCCGATAAATGTGTTAGTGTCTGGAGAAGTTACCCGTCCTGGAGGCTACAGCCTCAGCTTACAGGGTGGAGCAGGTAATGCCCCCGGTGTACAGTATCCAACCATTATTTCTGCAATTACAAATGCCCAAGGTTATACCCTGAGTGCAGATATTACCCAAGTTCAAGTACGTCGCCGTATTGGACGCACTGGGGAACAGCTTGTATCTTTAAACTTACAGGAATTATTGCGAACTGGTAGACTTCCCCAGGATATTACCCTACGGGATGGGGACACGATTTATATTCCCAGGATTGCTAATTTTAACCTAGCATCAGCACGCAATCAAGCATCTTCAAGCTTTGCTGCTGACCCAACTCGACCCCGTAACGTTGCCGTGATTGGGGAAGTTTTGCGTCCTGGTTCCTATTTAGTCACATCTGGAGCTACTGAAGCAGGAGCAAATAACCCATCTAACCTTCCTGGGATTACTGGACAGCCAACAGTAATGCGAGCAATCCAGCTTGCGGGGGGAATTGGTCCCCGTGCGGATGTGCGAAATGTGGTTCTGCGTCGTCAAACCAGAACTGGCGACCCTCAAAATATTAATATCAACCTGTGGCAGTTGCTCCAAGGAGATATTGACCAAGATACGATTCTCCAAGATGGGGATACGCTTTTTGTTGCCACAGCGACGGATGTGAACCGTGCAGAACTAACCCAGCTAGCAAGCACTACTTTGTCACCAAGTAAAATTCAAGTGGGTGTAGTTGGGGAAGTGAAGAGAGCTGGACCTGTTGATATTCAGCCAAATAGTACTTTGAATCAAGCGTTGTTAGCCGCAGGTGGGTTTGATGGTGTCCGTGCTAATAGTAAAGCGGTTGACTTGGTGCGTCTCAATCCTGATGGTTCTGTGACTAAGCGGGTGGTAAAAATTGACTTGGCTGCGGGTTTGAATGAGCAAACCAACCCTGTTTTGCTGAATAATGACGTGATTATTGTTGGTCGTAACGGATTAGCGAAGGGTGGTGATACTGCTAGTGGTATTATCAACCCAGTCGGGGGACTTCTTGGGGTTTTCCGGGCTTTGTTTGGGATTTAGTATACTTAGGGCTTGCTGAATAAGTTAAAACTCAATCAAAATAAGGGTTTCAATCCTTTTTATTCCAAGCTGATGCAAGATTATAGTATTTAGAACCTCAAAATCCTTGCATCTCGGTGGAAATTTGTGGGGTGAATTTAGAAACTAACGCCCAAAACTACCCTAACAGTGGGCAGTGTTGCATTTAGATTCGCTTTGTGGAGTTTTTCAGCAAACCCTACTTAGTTTAGTTTTTTGTTGGGATACCTAGCTTCTATTGATGGAGGTTAGGTTTTTTTGTTTTGAGGGCTTTATTGATTTTTGAACCATAGACACGTAGTTGCAACCGCCAAGACGCAGAGTACGCCAAGGATACAGAGAGAATAAAGAAATGCTTAACTGAACTGCTAGCCCTTCTGCGGTGTTTTAAATTTGGAACAAAATTATTAATGAAAGGTCGGATATTGGGAATGGTGTGGTTTTATATTGGTTTTTTTAATATTGATTGAATTTTGATTAATATAGTTCTCTAAAAATAATGGCAGAGTTTATGCAGTTTTCTATTAGCAGGCTTAAAGGGCTTTTGTGTGGGTTGGGTGTGGTTTGTTGTTGGACTATGGCAATACCTGCATCATTAGCCGCAGAAAAGATTACGATTCAATTGGGTCCGTTTCAACAGACTGTAGAAATTAGCGATTTAGAGGATTTTGCTAGAAGTGGGAAATTGCCTCAGGATTTACAGGTTTTTTCCTCGTTTTTAACTCCCCAGGTACGGGGATTGTTAAATCAAAAATTTCAGGTTAATCCCGATGGTGGGGATAAGTTTATTGATGAGTTGGCGAAAACTCCTCAAGGGAAGCAGTTAATTTCTTCTTTGGGGGGAATTATACCGGGTAGTACTAGTCAAAGTCTGAAGGATACCCTGAGTTTAACCCTACGTCGGGTAAATGGTTTAAGCGTGCTGGGTTTTTTGCGGTCTTATCCGGGGGAGAATATTACTGTAGATGCCACTAAGGCTGTTAGTTTTTCCCTGGATTTTAATCCCGCAAATCTACAAAGTCAGGCTTTTGGGGCTTTGCTGGAACGGGAATTAATAGCTAAAAGCGATGTTGTCCTGCCTAAAAATATAAATCCTGCATTTGCGGGAAATCAAGCAGTGCAATTCGTGAGTTTGACATTGCGAGATAGCCGTAGAAATCGAACTATTCCAGTGGATATTTATGCTGGTAGCGCACCAACCCAGAAACAAACACAGCAACAAATAAAACAGCCCTTGGTAGTGATTTCACATGGGTTTGGGGCAAATCGTCAATTTTTGCGATATCTGGCTTTGCATCTCGCATCCCACGGAATTACTGTGGCAGCGATTGAACATCCAGGGAGTAATGCGATCGCAGTTAATCATGCTGCTAATAATTCTGATTTGGCAAAGCTTTTACCTGCTAATGAATTTATCGATCGCCCGCAAGATGTCAGCTTTTTACTCGATGAGTTGACAAAGTTAAATTCCCAACCCGGACAACTCCAGGGCAAATTAAATTCTGAGAATGTCACAATTATTGGGCATTCTTTGGGTGGTTATACTGCTTTGGCTTTGGTGGGGGGAAAATTAGATTTAGGGGCATTAAGAAAGTTTTGTAGCAACTCCTTGGGGATTGGGGAAGCTCCGGGAGATTGGTTGCAATGTGCTGCAACTGGGTTGAAAGATGGAAATTTTGATTTGCGAGATAAAAGAGTTAGAAGTGCGATCGCACTTAATCCTCTCATCGGTAATTTATTCGGCAAGAATGGACTTTCCCAGATTAATACCCCAGTTCTCATGTTGGCTGGTACTGACGATGCCCTCACTCCAGCGCTGAAGCACCAATTTACTCCTTTTACCCAACTCCGGGGTAGTAATAGTAAATATTTATTAACTGCCATCGGTGGTACCCATCTCAGTATCAGTGACCCGATGTATCAAGTTAGTGAGGTCACAAAGATAGCTAAAGAGAAACGCGGAGCGGAAACTAAAAACCTCCGGGAAATGCTTTGTGGTTTAAGTTTGGCGTTTATTAAAAAGCAAACTAATGAGGCAAAGATATATCAGCCATTTTTATCATCAACCTACGCTCAATCAATCTCAACAACGGAATTACCGCTACGCTTGGTTTCCGATTTACCCAGTAATTTGAAAAAATGGGCAGAATATGCTGCTAAGTAGGATATGGGCAAAAGGGAAAAGTAAACTTAATTACCACCTTGTCTCTTGCCACGTACCAGAGAAGATGATTTAATTGCGATCGCTTCCAATTTATTTCTAAACCTTGGCAAACACTTATAATTACAGGGCGATAGTGTTAATCCCTAGTAATGGGGACACAGGCAATGATAATTAACGTTACTATGTGAACTCATTTAGACTTAAGGTAAGGAGGCAATCTACGTGTTGCCATATTTAACGATATAATTTCTCCCAAGGTACAGTAGGAGTATTAAATGGAACCGATTATTGCTATATTTTTAGTGCTTATAGGCTATGGTTTGGGGTCGGCAAAGCTAATTAATGAAGGAAATGAAGCCCTTGTTGAACGCTTGGGACGTTACCATCGTAAACTAGTACCCGGTTTAAATTTTATTGTTCCTCTGATTGATTCCATTGTCATGGAAGATACTACTAGGGAGCAAATCTTAGACATTAAACCCCAAAAAGTCATCACGGCTGATAATGTTTACCTGGAAGTCGATGGCGTTGTAAACTGGCGCATCAAGGATATGGAAAAAAGTTTCTATCAAATTGATGATATCCAGATTGCACTGGCAAATTTGGCGACTGTCGAACTACGAGCTAATCTTGCTGAACGTAATTTAGAACAAGTTATTGCATCCCGTAGTGAGATGAATCGAACTTTGTTACAAACATTAAATGATGCTTCCAAGGAATGGGGGATTGAAATTATTCGGGTAGATATCCAAAGTATTACACCTCCCGAAAGTGTCCAAAAATCAATGGCTGACCAAAATGCTGCTGTGATTAGAAAGCGTGCTGCGATTACTGAGGCTGAAGGTGAACAAGAAGCTGCGATTAAACGCGCTCAAGCAACGAAAACATCAATGCAAATACTCTCGGAAGCATTACGAACTAATCCGGAAAGTAAGGAAATTTTAAGGTATTTGGTCGCACAAGAGCAGGTGGATGCAAGCCAAAAACTCAGTGCTAGTCAAAATGCTAAAATTGTTTTCCTCAATCCTGGTGTTAATGCTGAGGCTTACAGCCAAATGATTGGCGAGTTAGGTGCTGAGGAAGCTAGCAAAAACAATCCTGCTGGAAGTGGTGGAGAAAATGGTTCGGCAACTGCTTAATTTAGTTGTCAGGGATAAACAATCAATATAGGGCAAACAACCGTGGGTTCCCCTACGGTAT
Source organism: Brunnivagina elsteri CCALA 953 (assembly GCF_002289455.1). Lineage (GTDB taxonomy): Bacteria > Cyanobacteriota > Cyanobacteriia > Cyanobacteriales > Nostocaceae > Brunnivagina > Brunnivagina elsteri. Next base: position 2,028 of record NZ_NTFS01000193.1, on the reverse strand, counting down.
TCTCAATCGCAAACTGTATTTAGTTTGACTGGGAACTGTACTATCTACTGATTGCGTCTGCAACTAAAGTGATGTCACGCATTTCTTTGACATCGTGAACTCGGATAATATCAGCACCGTTAAAAATGGCTGCACAACAAGCCGCAGCCGTTCCCCAAATCCTTTTTTTCGGGTCAGGTTGGTTTAAAATATAACCGATGAAGCTTTTGCGCGATGCTCCTACTAAAATTGGACAGTTAAGAGTGCGTAGTTCTGCTAAACGGCGAAATATGTCTAAATTTTGTTTGTAGTTTTTTGCGAATCCAATTCCTGGATCGATAATTATTTTCTCGCGATTAATCCCTGTTTCTACTGCTTTTATGATTTGCTCGCTGAGAAAACTAATAATTTCCGCTATTACATCTTCATAATCAGTATTACTTTGCTGTTGCATTGTCTGGGGAGTACCGCGAATATGCATAAGAATTATCGGGATACCAGCTTCGGCAACAACTTGTAATATTTCCGGTTCAAATGTACAGCCAGATATATCATTAATCATATCCACACCAGCTTTGATTGCTGCTTTTGCTACTTCTACTCTTGTTGTATCTACGGAAATTGCTAAGTCTGTAGTTGGGCGAATTGCTTGTAATACTGGTATAACTCGATTAATTTCTTCCCCAAGACTAATTTGCTCTGCACCTGGTTTTGTAGATTGTCCGCCGATATCGATGATATCAACACCAGCATCAATCATTAATTTAGCTTGTGCGATCGCAGCTTCAATTGTATTAAATTTACCTCCATCACTAAAACTATCTGGAGTAATATTTAATACTCCCATTATGTAAGTTCGTGTTCCCCAGGAAAACGTAGAATTACGTATTTTGAATTCTGTGGACATTTGATTTAGGGAATGGGGAAAACTTATAAACTTATTATTCTTAATAATAATTATAATTTATGGAGAGACGACCCACCGGGTCGTCTCTACTTAATTTTGGTAATTAACAATTCGGGCAAAACTGTCAGCTTCGAGACTGGCACCACCAACTAAAACACCATCGATTTCAGGTTGAGCCATGATTTCGTCGATGTTGCTTGGTTTTACCGAGCCACCATATTGAATTGGTACGTCGGGGTTTTTGAGTTGCGATCGCATTAACCCAATCACGCGGTTTGCTTCTTTGGTTTCACAGGTTTCACCAGTTCCAATTGCCCAAATTGGCTCATAAGCAATAATTAAATTACTTTGGTTAATATCTACCAAATCTTTATTTAGTTGCATAGAAATTAAGGTTTCGGTTTCTCCTGCATCTCGTTGTTGCTTGGTTTCCCCGACACACAAAATTGGCGTTAAACCGTTCTTTTGTGCAGCTTTAAGGCGTAAATTAACAGTTTCATCGGTTTCCCCAAAAAACTGCCGTCGTTCGCTGTGCCCAATAATTACATAGCGCACACCTATTTCGGTTAGCATCTCGGCAGAGATTTCACCTGTATAAGCACCTTGAGTTTCCCAATGGACATTCTGCGCTCCTAGTTGAACGAGACTGCCATGTAAATTCCTTGATAGTGCGTTTAAATCGGTAAACGGGACGCATAAAATCACCTCACGTCCAGAGGGAGTATCTTCTAAAGCAGGCAGAAATCCTTTCAAGAAATCCTCAGACTCTGCCTGAGTCTTAAACATTTTCCAGTTGCCAGCAATAACTTTCTTCCGCACAGCGCTTTCGTCTAGGTTAAAAAAACATTAAATGCATCTTTTACTGTAGACCATGACGTGACCGTGCGATCGCATGAATTTTGAGATTATGGCGAGGTTAAGCTTTTCTATCCGATCGCAGCGATTCTGAGATTGAGAGAAGAGAATCCCCAGAACTTGTAATCATAAGTGCGATCGTAATGACTGTAAATATTTTTGTCTACCTACTTATAGTCAGGGCAAACAACCGGAAAGCCTCTACTGTCGGTACTAATTTGGCATGAACTTTAACCAGCGAATTCAGGTCAATCAAGATAAAATCTTTAGCTTTATTACATATTTCG
>NZ_NTFS01000192.1 GCF_002289455.1 Brunnivagina elsteri CCALA 953 | reverse complement strand
GTTAGGGGGGATGATTTCCGGGATATGAAGGGAAATCAGACTTAAATAAGTACACTGTAGCTTTCCTAAGGGGAGGTAATTCCGAGGTATCAAGGGAAAACCACCATATTCATAAAATATTCGGAATTTACTTAAGTGAGGATGATTCAAGACGTTTTATTAATTACCTTGTATCATTCGCTTAATTTTGTTAAACATCAATAGATTGCCATAAAATTCATCAAAAAAGTGTATATTCATTATTTCCTCTGACATGGGTTTGGGCAATGAGTTTCACTCTAGATGTTTAGTTGCATCCACCAATTTACCAAAAAGCAACTTTACAGCTTTAACTGCAACTCGCGATCGCACTAGTCGAATTGGTTTACCACTCGCTTTTTCGGCATCTAAATACTCGCAAAGGGTTTTTACTGTTTCGTTGCTCAATCTCCTTTTAGGTTCTAAACCAGTAAACACCCATTGCCACAATGCTTTTCTACACAATTTGGAGCCATTGGAAGTTTTTATCCCTTTTTTATCCCCGGACGATTCCATCGATGGTGCTAAACCCAGGGTTTTTTGAAACCGACGCAACGATAAATAGCGCTTTGTCGGTTTTTTTGATTTTCTGCCGAGATGAAACTGCACATCCTCTTTACCATCGATGAGGAAATGCTCAATTGGGTAAATGTAAGCAATCAGGGTTGCACTCAACCTAAAACCAAACCCGAATTCTTGGAAGACTTGGAAATAGGGGGTAAAACATTCATCTCTCAAGTGCGATCGCAGTTCTTCTTCAATGCAATATTCTTGATTTTGAAGATTGCAAATAATTCCCGCTCGTTCCCTGGTAGATGCTTCCAAGCCTAATCCAATGGATTTTAAGTAAAGCGTATCGTACCGTTTTGATAAGCGTTGATTGCACATCCAAGCCCAAAGTAGAGGTAACGAGCCATTTTTACCCCGTTTTGATTGGACTAAAGCAACTTCGGGGAATTGCCATGCTAAATCCTGTCGTAACCTATTTATAACAGGTGATTGGAGGCGATTTAGATGTTCTAATCTCAACACCAAATTTCTTATTTGAGAAGCTTGAGCATCGTAGTTTTTAACAAACCGTTTGGGGTCAGCGTTGTAATCAAACCAATAACATGCGAGTGCAAGGGCATCAGCATTATCATCTTTATCTGGTAATCCCAAGTGGTGAGCGCGGTAACTCCGTAACTCCCGATGACCGACTAGCTTTACCTCTACCCCATTACGGGTAAGGTGTTCGCTCCATATCTTGCTGTAGTTGGTTCCCGTTGGCTCTAATACTGCGATGTCGGGCTTGAGCGCCAACATTCTATCCAAGTCTTTGCGATTTGCAGAAAAATCGTAAAACTGGCAACTGTAGTAAAATTGACGTGGTTCGTTAGGCTTTTCAGTTAATAAACATGCAGAAACTGAGGACTTGCTAACATCAAGCCCTAGTATTTTCGGTGCGTTTTTCATGGGGTAGTGTGGGATTATCCCTGTGACGATTGCCTACGAATCACCCAAAAGCCCGTACAGAGCTTAATTCACTCTCAAGGCATCAGGGTAGTAAACAATATTGGATAGCTACCGAGCTTGCGAAACTCAAAAAGCAATCAGCTTACTTCTATAACAAAGCCCTAAATAGCTATTGCAATATTGACGATTTGGTTTGGACCCGAACCGCGACGTTAACCTGACTCGGTTAACGTTTCGCTAGTTGGTCAGGCTAGCTCATCAGGCATTTTTCCTATTAGTCATTGACAATTTATTATTTGACTAAAATACATGTCCTCCCCCAAAGACCATTCGATTGAATACTTCAGGTAAAGATATTTCTTCCAATTCATCCCCATGCGTTGGTATTTCACTGAGAATTACGATCGCACTGTCCCAAGTGTCCTCAAGGTCTGGGAATTCCTCTTTCTTTTCAATCAAGAGGGAAATTATATGATTGACGTTTTCCTCTGTTGCATCCTCGCAAGTAACAATAGCTTGCCTAATTTGCTCCCCGGCTTCCCCTAGTTCAGGGTCACTCAATACTTCAAATACTGATGCAAAATCCCATCCTGGGTCATAGCAATAAGGTAGTTTCATATTTTCAGACATAGGTTATAACCAAATTTGCTTTAAGTTTGTAGATGCACCCTGATATTCTCAATTGCGATCGCACTTCTCTATCCAAGAAATGCGATCGCGATTTTCTAACAAGAGCATAAGTTATCAATATTGTCTGATTTCAACATACGACATGGGTTACAACTGTTTTGGATGTACGCAAATTGACGAATATCAATTGCGATCGCACTTCACCCTGTTGACTGAAATGCGATCGCAATTTTTTATTTCCCTAGTTCCCCCTTCATTTTTTCCAAAATTTCCTTACCTTCCTTATACCGACCACCGGAAAAACCTAACACCTCCTTAATCAGTTTACTATCGCTGAAGCCCGCTTCCAGACAGGCTTTTACGGCTTTTAGCGTTGTGTCAGAAACTGGTTTTTCTGGGGTGGAAATCGGCTGTAACTCCGGTTCTACGGTGGTTTCAGCCGTTTTCATATCCTGAAAACTCGGTTGCAGCGATACCCTTGGTACAAACATATTAAAACTACTCAAGTCTGGCAGCTGACACGGTGTATCTTCGACCATGCACCGATATTTACCCGCCTTTAACCACTCTTCAACCGCACTATCCTTAAGCTTTCGGGCGTGATTAACTCCAAATTTGCCGAGCCTAACAAACCTAAAGTTTTTGCGGGCGTTGCCTTGTCCCTCAATGCCCAATGCTGCAACCGAGTCATCCTGAGACAAGCCAACGATAAAACGCTTTGGTTTACGTCCCCTATTCCCGTGTTTGATTAACCATTGAGAGGCTATATCGACCTCGGAAACTAGTAAGGGGAACTCTTCAGCAATAGTTACAGAATCCAATCCAGCTAGCGCTTTATCACCACCCTCACCCCGTAACTCGATCCGTCGTTGTAGCTCCTCAAGGTCAGCTTCCATCGCAGTCGCGATCGCACTAAAGTTCCCCTTACGTCCAACCACGTTTAAGCCAGCCCATTCGTCGGGTGCAGCGTCGGGGTCATACACTGTAATGTCACCACCAACTTGGTAAGCTAGCCATTGGGCAATTGTTGATTTACCCGTACCAGTATCACCAATAATGAGAACGTGCTTACCTTCGATGGCTCTAAGTAAGTCTGTGATTATGTTTTCGGGGGATAGTGGTAGTACCGCAGCCGTCACGTCAATCACGTTTGCACCCAACATTCCAGCATGGGGTAATTGTTCGTAGACCGCGAGTATTTGACGGCTAGCGCGTTCGGTTTGGTCACATACGGAAACGATGATTTTTGCAGCAACACGAATGGTGTTAATCGAAAATAGCCAACCTGAAAACAATACTCGTCCAACCATCCAACCTAAAAAGCGGTCGAAATCTCGCAAACTGGGTAGGTTTAAATCAACCCATTCAACCCGTCGCAAACGATTATTTTCCATAAACAATTCCCTCACGAAAGCCGCGATATTCAGCCTGACATGCATTACTTTGGGTGATTAATTGTTGATTTTGTTGGTAGAAATGGACGGAAGCTGCAAGCGCAGCCGCCGCAAGAATGTATACGGTAGCGTCGCTTGTCATTAATCGGTCTCCCAATCGTCGCTTGAAATGGCTGATATCACAGCTTCACAACAAAGTTCGATATCAATATCGTTACGCCCCAGGTTGGGGACATCTGGTTCATCGGTTGCTACTATCCTAGAGACAGCATCAGCTAGGTATTCGGGTACATTAGCTTCTGTAAGCGACTCGTAGGAAGCATTGTAAAGACTTTGGTTAAGTTCAGGCATGGTTATCACCTTTACCCTTTGCAGCATCTAAAATTGTGTCGCGCTGTTCCTGTGTGAGGTTCGCATTCCCATTACAGGGGATAACCTCTAAATGGGTTCCCAAACGATACAATGCATCATCCTTTCCCGCTTCACATTTGGCATTCTCGTAATTTTGTAGTTGTTTTTCGGCGTATTTATCCGGCATAATGAGTTATTCCCGCTTATTTGAATTGGGAGTAATGAATGGCTGTTCATTACTCCGGTTTGCTGGATTTGATTTCGTGAGATTGCAAAGTTACTCGAAAGACGCGACCGCCTCCGGTTTGGTAAACCTTGCGGTCGCCTAATCGGGTAGCTTTTGATTTTGAGACTTTAATCATTGGAAATGAACCGTCATCTGACATGGAAAACATCTCGTAGTTGTCGAGAGATGCAAACTCTGTGGGAGTTTTGTCAATCAGTACTGTATACAATGCTGATTGCATGTCTTTGGCGCTGGATGCACTGGGTAAACCAGGTAAGTAACGCTGTTTACGAGGTGCTTTAGTGACACCATCCCCGTTGCGTGTACGGGTTGAAGTGCCGTTAGTGCTTTCTGTTGCTGTGTCCATTGGTGGTGTTTTGGTTGTTGTCTTTTTTCTGTAATCCTTGTTATGTCTAGGTTTTCAGCGTTATTCCCCCGCTAAGAATGAGTATATTTCAACATAAGTGTCTTGTTCTTGTTCGATTACCTGGATGAAATCAATTATTGAAATGTCAGTACCTCCATAGTTTGGGTTGTTTATTAATTCTTGATGGTTTGTTGACCTAGCTAATACTTTTGTCATTTTGAGAAGGACATCTAGCATTGACAAATACTCATCGTGAGAAAAATTGCTTTTCAAAGTAAGACACTCCTTGCACGAGTGATTAAGGACATTAGTAATTTTCCTGTTGCTTCATAGGCATTCCCCCGCGACTCTACGACTTATGGGGATGTGGGGTATTGCGATCGCACTTTTTTTTGCAGTAGTGAATTTATCTGTTCTCAATCTTATACAAGATTTGCAATTTAGTCTAGCATCTTATACAATATTTTCTATACAAAATCTTGTTATCTTATATAAGAAGTAAATTTATGGTTAGTACGGATGACGAAGCCCAAGTCAAAGCACAGGGAACACGGGGAAACGAAAAAACAGTACAGTTTGGGATTGACTCAGACAGGAGTACAGGGCTTAGACGAGAAAGCCTCGAAATTGGGGGTAAGCCGCTCTCAGTTGATAGAGATGATAGGACGCGGGGAAATTTCATTGACGAGCGTAGACAAGCAATTCCTGGGGGAATTGTTGATCGGCTAATTTCTAATGTCAGTGAAGAGATTGCAGAAATAGAGGCTCGACTAGTCGATCGCACAGAATATCTCAAAGAGCTAAAACAACTCTCTCAAGAACTTCATAAAAAGCCTGAAAACAAAAATTAAACCGTTGTACCTACTGGTATAGCGGTTTTTGCGTATGCGGTTTTTTCTGATGCGAATCAACGAAAAATCGCACATGTTGGGAATGAATATCTACCAAAATTCATTTAAAAACATGTTAATACCAGCGATTTTTGTAATTGCCTTATGGGTTGTATTTGTTCTGTGTCTCATCCCGCTTTTTAGTAAACATCGCTTTTACTTCCACATACCAGCTATTAGTTTCCCGACTGCACCAAAACCGAGATACAAACCCAGACGAACCAAAACAACCAAAAGAAACAAGCCGCAAGCACCAAACATATACAAGGGGGTAAAACAAGAAACGCGATCGCACTTATTAAAGCTCGTCGGGAACGATATAGAAACAGCATCCCGATTAGTAGATTACTCAGTTCAACGAAATCCAGGTAGAGAAATGCAATGGCATTGGGAAAAAGCAGTTTGGGACTTAGAACGTGACAGGTATTAAATGAAGAAACTAATCAGAATTTTCAATTACTTAACAATATGCATAGGAAATAACAATGCAATACCAACTTCTGCACTTGACCTATGTTTTTGGGTAAAAGCTGAATATCCATCACTAACAGGACAGCAACTATTAATGATAACCGCAGCATTAATACGCTCAACGTCAACCATGTACGAACGGAATCCAATAGCAAAGGAATCACTCAACAATGCAGTTAACGACCTACTATCAAACCGAAATAAACAATAAAAAACACCCATACTTTTGCTGAGAAGGGCGCTTTTTAACATTTAAATCATTACTACTATTATGCACGAAACAACGAAAAAAAGAACCATCGAATGGACAGAGAAGCATGAATCATTCTGTCTCAAAAAAGGGATTATAGGTAGTGCCGAACGGCTTTGGTATTGGCTAATACAACACAACCCAATTGGTGAAGAAATAGAACCCGATTTAACAGACTTCAACCAATGGGTTAATAAGAACCGAGGTAAGGGATATTGCCCCCGCCAACTTAAAAACGCATTCAATAAACTAATTGAATGTGGAGTCATTGCACCCATTAAACGCTTCAATTGGCATTGTTTTAAGTTGCGATTATTACCACTCAACCCCGTAAGAAACACTGAGAAAAAACAATCCGAATTTGTACATGAGAGTTCCAAAATATCCCCCGAAAGAAGGGAAGAACTAAGGAAATCAGCCCATAGGTTTTATCAGCAGCAGAAAGATTTAGATATTATCAAGCGTTGTGTGTCCAATGAGACTAGAGAAACTATTCGCGCTATCTGTAGAGAGATAGGGATTAATTTAACAAATGATAAATGTGAGATTTTCTACTTCCCAGTCGCAGAAATTAAAGCTTGCGTAGCCATTTACAAGAAACGTATACTCAAATCCCCTAAAATTCTTCGCGGTCTAGCTACTGTCTTCGATTTGTGTACTAATCCGGTTGGGTGGTTAGTATCAGCATTACGCGATTGCTACCACCTTGAAGATGTCAATATCAGGCTTTTAAGCAACGACAAGGACTTTGATTTCAATGAATTTTTCTATGAAGTTCTGAATGGGGAAGAAAAAACTCTAATACCGATCGCTCGCTGATAGGTATTGTAGTTTTTGTTTTTTGGCAGTTAGGAGCGTTTCAGACTCACTGACCAAAATAAATTTTCCTTGATACATCTTATACACGCAAGAAAAAAGCCGCAACAAACGGCTCCTTACAATTACAACGAGAATTATGCATTACTCGCTATTCCCCAGAAAAGGAGACTTATTACAGTTTTCTAATTGGTGCAAATCAATAATTCACCCCTGGGGTGAATCATGACCGATCAACTCGAATTATTTACAATTCCCCTCACACCCTACCGAACCAAAATAATCCATGACCCTTACTGGGATGAGATTACAGAGGAACCTGAAAATACTGTACTAACAGGGAAAAACAATGAACATGAGGACACAGTTAGTACGGACTTCCCTGTTAGTACTCGCCATAGAGGGGACGGAACCGGGCGTATCCAATGGCGCACCATTACTAGAAAATCAGGAAAACAATATAAACAAGCTTGGTACGATTGGCAGGTTTATTCAAAAGGCACGGGTAAGGTTGTCTATCGCAGTCGTTATATACCCAATCGTCTACTTTCTCAAATCCAAGCATTGGAGAGTGAGAAAGTACCAGTCAGTAAAATTCTTCAGTTATTGGGAGTCAACAAGGACGAATGAATATTTCACAATATGACAACGAATATGGGAAGGACAACGCGAAAAATGCCCTTGCCTGCCAACTTGGAAGGAATTACCGATTGGTCATAAACAGTAGTTTATTTGTGAAATCTGATTAATTTCATATTTAATCCAATGTGAGAAAAGGAAGCGCGATACCTCTGAATAGTTTTGCGATCGCAATTAAAAAACCTTCTCATCTACTGGGAGTCTCCCAGTCAGCCCCAAACAAATCGCATCAGCCATGTATTTTGCATCAAATAGCGCTACATCCCTTGCTGAATCTATAAAACACATCTCAACCAACACCGCTACCATATTTGTATTCTTCACGACATACAAGTGTGAACCGCTTTTCACCCCACGATTAAAAAATCCAAGTAATGAAATTTCTCTACAAATATCCCGTGCAATTTTTTCACCACGGGGTGACATAGCAAAAACTTCGGTTCCATAAGCTTTGGTATTAAAGCAGTTCGCATGAAGGGAAACAAAAATATCGGCTTTGGCATTATTAGCGCGATCGCATCTTTGTTGTAATGAGTTGTTGAGACTGGATGCTTTGCTTGGACGGCAAGCAATAACCTCATGACCTAGTTGCATTAACCTTTTAATCAGCAATAATCCAACTGAGTTAATAAAATCCTCTTCCTTTTTAATTGCGATCGCGCCCCCGTCATAATCGCACCCGTGCCCTAAATCAATTGCATATAAAGTCATAGTGAATTAATAGCTCCCTTAATCCTGTCCACAGGAATTTCTATATATTTAGCCAAAGCCTTTAAATCACGATGCCCGGTTATTTTTTGAATTGTTGCCACATCAATACCGTTCTCGTTTAGTTTGGTGATAAAGCTTCTGCGGGTACTGTGAGTACTAATCCCTTTATGTTCCAAGTCAGCACGTAGCAAAGCACTTCTTAAAATCTTGTCAGCAAGTCGAATATCAATATGCTTTGTCTCATCCCGTGAAGGAAAAAGCCAGCCACTCGCTAAACAAGGAATGTAATCGTATAAAGATTCGCGTAGTGATGGATGCACTGGAACCTGTCTGGTTTCCCTTTTTCCATCTGGACGAGCCTTGCGTGTGTTCGCTCTAAAGGTTATAGTTTCCCGTGGTTTCCCATTTTGGTAAACATCGTCAACCCGTAATTGCACCAAAGCACCCCAACGCTCCCCGGTGTACCATGCGATATCCCAAATTAACTTGTACTTTTCGCTTTTAAATTCCCTACGAATTTTAGAATATTCGCTATTTGATATAATCGCAGCTTGACCAAAGCGATTATTTTTCATTTTTAACTTTGTTCTCCTCTTTATGCCATTACCGGATTAACCAGCACCAATGGTTAATCCGGTACTTTTTTAATTGAACTATTAACTAATATCGGTACAAGTCTTACATATCAAGAGTTATACGCCATCAGTGAATTACCGGATTTACATAAAAGAGGTTATTTACTATTTTTTAAAATAGCCTTACAACTGGATTGGAATTATTACCACAATCCCTTAAAAAATCAAGATGGCTGAACCAACTTTAGTACAGGTTTTTGGAACTAACGCAACACAGACAGCAACCCAATTGGTCATTAGCAAGACGGACTTAGTAACTGTGGGACTGACTCCATCAGCAACCAATACCGCAGAAAGTTTAATGGTTGCGATTTTGCAGTTTGCAAAAGCCGAACTAAATACGACAAAGCAAGAAACTAATACAGATATCCAAGTAACGATTCTTGACGACGCGACACCAACAATTATTGTTAGAAATAATGCAAATTATCGACAATTAGGTTTAACAATTAATCTAGAAACTCCTGACACTGGTTCTGGTGTAGACCCCGACAACTATTAATATGACCATTGCTACAAGGACAGACACAACAGTCGCAGCAACAGTCACTCAAACTTCACTAGTAAATGCTTTGATAACGGCTTTTACTAGTGCAGGGTTTGCTACTGCAATCGACAATTACACAAGTGGAACCGACAGAATACTAGTTTATAAAGTCGATGTAGATGCGAGTAAAACCTTTGGAAGTAATTTTTTACGAATTAGAATAACTTCTGCACTCCAAGTTCTCCAGCAAATAATGACGGGTTGGAATACGACTACAAAAGTCGCAACTAACGGAAGTACTGAAGTCAGTATGGGAACTTTCGTTACTACTTCGAGTATTCAACTTGTAGCCTTAAGTGCTGGTTTAGAAGGGAAATTTGTAGCTTGCACTCAGGGAACTGTGTTTATGTTGTTGGGGTTATTGATTCCCTCTGAGCGCCCCACTTGGTGGGATTTAAATAGCTGGTCATGGGGATTTATTTTTATTAGCACTACCTTGTTAGCTTTAAGAAGTAGCACGAGGTTCCCTTATTCGTCTTCTGAATATGAGTTTTTATCTAGTACCAGGATGAGTAATTTTAATCCTCAAACTAATAGGAGAGATGTTTTAAGTGGAGCCGTATTACTTACTAGTGGTAATGCTGGGATTGCTGGTAAGAGTAGTGGAGATATTGGCTTGGGTTGCGGTGTTGGGAGCGCTAGGTACGATACTCTTTCATTCCCCCCAGACACCAGACAATTTTTGCTTATCAATAATACAGCTTCAGGGTTTGCGATGAGGGTGCAATGATATTTGATAGCTCAACATTTGCGAGTGCTTTAACAATTGCGATCGGGTTTATATTCTTACAATCCCATTCAATTAATTATCAATCAAATTTTCAAGTATTTTTTGGGATTGATTCTAGTCAATCTTTATCTCACCTGATAATTAAAAAATCTGCTTTATCAGGCTTAACAGCATCGGCAAATAATACCGCAGAAAGTCTATTTGTTGCATTAATTTTGAATAGTTTAAATTTATTGTTGCCTGACACTACCGCTAGCGTGAATAGCTATTTGTGGGGGGCAAACATAGCTAATGATAAAAAGATTCACACTATATTGATTAATTTTTACAATCAACTATCTACCGTGGATTATGAATTTACCAATTATTCAGAAAACATTAACCCAATGGATTACTAATGTCTTACTGCTTAGAAGGAGATAAACCAATTGTTAAATATAAATTTGGTACGGGTGAATATCGCAAATTCAAAGCCGAAACTAGTCCAATCACAATAATATCAAAAACCGAAGCAATCCCAAACACCGGGGCATATAGCAATCTTGGGTATCAGGTACTTTATTACTCGGTAAATAATTTAAGGACTGAAGGCGAAGCTGTTCTTGATTACCGTCTAAGAAGTGACCCACTTCTCATTCAAATTTACGGTTCTAATGCTAGAGAAATTAATCTATGGAGGTGCGGAGAGACTGACTGGGACACGGGTTGGTCGGGATGTGATATTACGACTCTTGTAATTGATCCAAACATTAAATGCCCAATTGCTGGAAAGCAAAGATGTGCGATCCAGATTTTTAATGCAGAAAATAATAACTTAATATTTCAAGATCAAGGTGATTGCCCTTGTGTTTTTGAGGTTCAATGCGGGAATTGTCCTGATGAACATATTGAATGTAAAGTCTCGCATTATCCAGGTTACTGTTGTGTACCTTGTGCATCTACCTCGAATAGTATTCACAACTTAGCAAATAGGATTAAGTAATCTATGGCAAGTTCGTGTGAGGAAATTGACGCGGCTTTAGGTAGGCTTGGGAATAAAATTGATGGGTTAAATGGGGTAATTGATGGTCTAAAAAAGAAATTAGATGGTTTAGAGAAAGAGCAACAAAAATGTTGCAAAGACAAGTCTAAGGCATTCGACCCCACAGAAATATACAAGCGACTAGGGGAATTAGAAGACGCAGTACGCAAGATAGTTGATTACATCAAAATTACAGACACCGCTATTAAAGCAGCAAATATAGCTTTAGACTTTATAGTTAATTTATTCAAATTTTGACATGGGACTAGGAAGAGTATCAATACCAAGGAATCCAAGCTTTCAACAAACTGCAAAAGTGTTGAATGAATTAGTGCCTAGAATGACACCAGTCGCTAAATCGCTTAAAGAAGGGAGAGACTTAGCCAACGAATTTTCTAAATTCAAAAAAGACTACACAAAAGCAACCCATGAAATCAAGGCTTTTCAGAGGAAAGCCAAGCCAGCAGTAGACTTTTTTAGCAAGCAACGAAAAAACCTAGAAGGAATACTAAAAAAAGTACCTGGACTAGATAAGGCTGTTAAAGGGATAGAAAAATTAACCAAGCCAATCTCTAAGGCTTTGGGTAGTGCGGCTGCTAGTAAAATAGTTGGTGCGGCTAACTTTGCTTTCGGAATTGCGGGTGTAGGGCTTGGATTGGGAAATCTTTGGTTATCAGGGGAATTAAGTAAATCAACCCAAAATCAGATTGATTTATTTGGGAGAGAAGCGGCTCGGACATTGAAAACTTCAATTGCCCAAGCGAACCGGATCAAACAATTAGAAAAGCGGGAAAAGATTAATTCCGCAGACTTAGACCGGCTGTCAAAGGCGACTGGTGAGATTCGGATATTTGTAAACAAACAGCTTACAAATTTTCAAATCAGGTTAGATAGCATCAAAAAACAAGCCAATGATGCCTTGTACGAAGTTCGTGCAGGGAGGAAAATTCTAGAACCAAAAATTACAGCAGCCGCTAAAAGCGCAAACGATGCCTTGTACGAAGTTAGGGCAGGAAGAAAAATTCTAGAATCTAAAATTGCAGTTGCTGATAAAAAAGGCAATGATGCTCTATACGAAGTTCGTGTGGGAAGGAAAAATATAGATTCTCAATTGCAAAGAATTCCGCCACTAGAAGCAAAGGTAAATAATTTAATTAAAAATGGTGCGACTGGGGGTGATAAGTTACCAGCTAATATTTTAGACAAGATTAATAAAGCCGCTTCTGACGCAAGTAAAGCGCTTTTAGGCGTTGCGTCAATACCTACAATTATCAATAGAGAAATTCAAACGAACGTAATTCCCACAGTAACTAGAATCGTAAATGGGAAGATTGAAGAAATTAGAAGGGATACAAATATAAAGAT
>NZ_NTFS01000191.1 GCF_002289455.1 Brunnivagina elsteri CCALA 953 | reverse complement strand
GCCACGGGGATACGGACAGTGGCAAAGTTTGCACGCTGCCTTTCTATTGCTGGGGAATTAAACAGAACAAGCTTGTTCAAACATGAAATTCTAAATTCTAGTTTAAAGTCGCCTTTTTTAAGTGTAAATACAGTTTTTAAATAACAAAAATAAAAAAATTATACTGTTAGTCAAATTAACTATTTGCTGTAAATAATTCCATTAACTATAACTATTGATACAAAATAATTGGAACAAGTGCGGAATCAGTAACTAGTCCGAATGTTTTGCGATCGCATAGGAATAATTTGGGAGTAGGAAAGGCAAAAGTGCGATCGCAATTTAGTATAGATATAGGCTTGATCAACTTTTGAGAGCAAATTTTCCCCGCAATTGGCAAAAGTGCAATAACATAATCTGATAAATGAAAAGCCTCGGTTAGTCAGAAAAATCGCAATGACTATAGTTACATCCAAAGAAATCGCACAATTTAGATCGCAACTCTCAGGAGAACCCCTCGCTTTACAAGCACTCGATATCATTGAGGATTGCGAAGGGGATTTAGAAGACGCAGCAATGACACTGGCAATCAGGGTAGGACAACAACCCGAACGCGCAAACTCAGAATGGTTAGATGCACTAGCCAGAAATTGGCGTGCAGTCATTTGCCGACAAGAGTTTCGCTCAACATTAAAAAACAATTCTATCAAAGAAACGATGGAACATATCAAAACAATGCCAGGATTCCCCAGTATATTGGCAACACCAGTTTTGATGTACGTCATTAAACAAGGTGTTGATAACTTTTGTAAACCTTTTGACACAATTAAATAAATTTACCCACTATTGACTACCAAGCCACAGCCACTACTAACCATTAACTCTTTGGATCAAATTCTCTGATTCAGATATTTGGGGCTTGCTATCGCTGGTACTCTGGTAATTAGAAGAAAATCGATAAAACAAACTCAACAAAACCTCAACAAAACCTCAATAAAATCGATGAATTATCTAGTTGCCGTACTTCCAGACCGAATTCAAGCCGAAGCCGCTAATATAGCATTAGAAGATAAAGGTATAAATAGTACAATTCTTGGCAGAGGCTACAAAACAGCCGATGAGTTTGGCTTAATCGATCCAAAAGAACAAGCTGGCAAACAAGCAAAATTCATGGCAGTATGGTTAGTGCCATTTGGCTTTTTTGCTGGTATTACATTCAACTCAATTACTGGTTTAGATACTTTTCCTTGGGCAGGTGATATTGGGAATAAAATTATTGGAGGAATTTTAGGTGCAGTAAGTGGTGGATTAGGTAGTATTGTTTCTGGTGGTGGAGTCGGCTTAGTTTTTGGTGGAGGGGATGCTCTACCATACCGCAACCGTCTTGATGCTGGGAAATATTTAATCGTAGTTCGGGGTTCGGATACTCTCACTCGTGATGCTACCCGTATATTACGTCGGTTTGATCCAGAAAATATTCAAGGTTATACTGACAACTCGAATACCTCTAATGCCTAATAACGTTTTTGTTTTAAATGAATCAAATCTTATATATTGATACACAACGTCTGGAGTTACTTCCATGTTCTTTGGAGGTAGCTCAAGCGACTATTGATAGGGACAAGACTTTACTAGAGAAGCTTTTGACTGCTTATGTACCCGATGATTGGTACGAAACTGAGGTTCAAGATTTTTTACCTAAATATATCAGTATGCTGAAAACCGATCCATCCCAGTTGGGATATGGAGTTTGGTTGATGATTCGTACCGATGATTCTACCCTGCTTGGTGATTTAGGTTTTGGGGGAAAACCACAAGCTGTGGATACTTTAGAGGTAGGCTATGAGGTATTAACCCCATATCGCAATCAAGGTTACGCAACCGAAGCTGTGGAAGCTTTAGTAAATTTTGCTTTTACTCAATTAGAAGCAGAAAGAATTATTGCACATACTCCTGAAGATAATATTGGTTCGATTCGAGTTGTGGAAAAATTGGGTATGCAAAATGTCGAAACCGTCACAGTATCCGATTTACCTGGTGTAAACGTATTTAAATGGGAATTGGTAAAATAGTTATTGGGAATTGGAAATTGGGCATTGATTAGTTTCAAAGGAGAACTAACCACTAACCACTAATCGACTTGCAGAAAATAAAATATCCCAAATATACACTTATCTATCAAGCATGTCCTTGGCAAGGGCGGGAAAACCCCACTCCTAAAACTACTAAAAATTAACTTTGATAAATTATGCTGCCACGGGAAGAACTTTTAAAGGGTGTTGAAAATCGAGATAGTTTTGTGCGGGTTATCGATCAAGCTGAAAAAGCGATTAAAACTTGGGAGATTATCCAAACTGATTTTCTCTCTCCTCCCGAATTGGCAGAAATTCAGAGGTCTTTTAATCGTTTGACGGATATTCATTTGGTCGCTGGGGGTGGATATCCCCAAGCTGAACGTCAGCGAATTGCGATCGCACGCTCCGAACTTCCCCTCGAACTGTCTCAAGTTGAACTTGCTGCTCTCGATATTGCTGGTAATTTCCTCTTTGATACTGCCACACATCGGGATTTTCTCGGTGCTATGCTCGGCACTGGTATTGTTCGCGACAAAACAGGTGATGTGATTGTTTTGGGTGAACGGGGAGCGCAAGTTATCGTTGTGCCTGAGTTAGCTGACTTTTTAGAGCTACACTTGAAACAGGTTCGCTCCGTACCAGTGCAAGTAAGACGTATTGCATTTAGCGAGTTAAAAATTCGCGAACCCAAGAAAAAAGAACTGACAACCGTCGAAGCTTCACTTAGATTAGACGCGATCGCATCTGCTGGGTTTGGAATGTCCCGCAGCAAAATGGTAGACTTTATCGATGGTGGTGATGTCCGTGTCAATTGGAAGGAAACGAATCAAGCCAGTTCCCAACTGAAAACAGGTGATTTAATCGCTATTCGCGGTAAGGGACGTTTGGAAGTCGGTGAAATTGCTGTCACCAAAAAAGATAGATACCGCGTTCAACTTACTAGATACATCTAATTCCAACCTGCTTGATTTCTGCAAGCCGCACTCTTGTGCGAGCTTCTAGTCAAGAGAAGTTAAAATTCTCTTCTGTAACAGAACTCCGCGTAACGAAAGCGTTTCTGGTATATACAAAAAAATGATGCACCCTAACGCTCTTCTATTACTCTCATTAGAGAATAATCTAAACCTTGTTTTTCCGTGTTTAGTTCCAAACAAGATTTTTTGTTTTGCTTATAAAACAAGGCTTTGAAAGGATTCAAGCTTAGCACTTATTTTTCTCTCACCAGAGACATAAAAAAGCGCTAATTCATCACGACTCTCAGTTCAAAAGACTGGGAGTTTTTTTTATTTTTATTTTTTATTGGAAAATGCTAGGTAATAAACTTGGGTAATAAACCTGGAGTCATCCACAATGCATAACCAATGAAACCAAAAAGCAGAGATATCAAAACCGTTAATATATAGCCTATGCACATTAATAAACCATCCGACTCAATCGCCGCAACTGCCAAAAGGAGGATACCGACAGTTGGGATGGGATTTGTGAAGGGGATGGGGGATATTAACAGTACCGTTAACCAAGAAATGCATAATCCATTTAATCGCCAAGTCCAATTATGATTGGCAATCTGAGCTAAACGGGGACGGGTAATTTTTTCTAAAATTCTGGTGACACAACGTAAATTTTGTAAAATCACTTGGGAAAGCGATCGCGGAAACTTATAATTAGCGACTTTTTTGGGTAACCAAGGCGATCGTTTTCCCAATATCATCTGCATTGACAGCAGCAAACAAGCACCGCCAAAAGGACCAGTCAATCCTGGAGGCATGGGAAACAAAAACGGTAAAACCAATAATGCGATGACTAAACTAAAACCCCGTTCTGAGGTTTCAGCTAATATGTCTCCAAGAGTTAAAGGCTGTTCTGCTAATCGTTGTAAAAGTAACTTTATCTCCTGAGAAAATTTTAAATTGGCTGGGTGTGAATTTACAGGAGTTGACACAATCTACCTTGAAAGCTCAGATTAAGGTTTCTTTCAGTATACTTTGACAACAGGCGATACTCGGAAGTCCACCAAAGCAAAATTAAAAGGTAAAAGAAAGAAAGAAAGAAAGAAAGAAAGAAAAGAAGTCCTTATTAAGTGGATGAAAATATTTACGAATTCCCAGGGATTTCAGAGAAATAATCCATTGCTCAAGAAAATATCATAATATTACCAAATCCCTAAATACATAAATTCCAGATTTAGTCAAGCTCAAACTTGATTTACTTTACTTTTCGTTTTAAAAATTTACATAATTGTTAATTATTCTTTACCCTTTTTTGGCTTCTGTCGAACGTGTAAATCCTTGAAAGCCATTCACACAAAGACTTTAAACAATGTAAATCGTATTTTGTTCGCAATTAGATAGGATTTAAAGAGACTTTGCCAAAACTTATTGAGAATGAAAGCCTTGAAATTAAACTCTAAGATACTTATGGGATATGAGTTTTAGGCTTTTTTAGAGAAATTAACTTTGACAATCAGAGATTTGACATAAATTCTCAATAATTCAACGATTTTTGGTTGTTTGAGGGCTATTTGACTTTTTTAGAGAAAATGATATGGTAGTATGTTGGGGGCATAGTATGACTATTTTAGAGTTATTTGGGGAAGATTCTTGCGATGTCTGACGACAAATCAACCCAGAAATTAATAACTCCCCTTGCTAGTAAATACCCGATAATGAGAACAGCGCTTTACACTTCTTCATTATCGGGAAATCAGATAAAATGGCACGGGATTTACGCGGATTTATCAAAATATTGGAAGAAAGAGGACAATTACGGCGAATTACTGCACCAGTAGACTCAGATTTAGAAATAGCTGAGATTTCCAACCGAATGCTAGCAAAAGGTGGTCCAGGCTTAATATTTGAAAATGTCAAAGGTGCAGATTTTCCCGTTGCAGTCAACTTGATGGGGACAGTAGAACGGATTTGCTGGGCAATGAACATGGAACATCCCCTAGAATTGGAAGGATTGGGGAAAAAGCTATCGATGTTGCAGCAACCCAAGCCACCGAAGAAGATTTCCCAGGCGATTGATTTTGGTAAGGTTCTCTTCGATGTCATCAAGGCAAAGCCAGGAAGGGACTTTTTTCCAGCTTGTCAGCAAGTTGTGATTGAGGGTGATGACCTGGATTTGAATAAAATACCAATGCTACGTCCCTATCCTGGAGATGGGGGGAAGATAATTACCTTGGGGTTGGTGATTACCAGGGATTGCGAGACGGGAACACCAAATGTTGGGGTATATAGACTGCAACTGCAATCGAAGAATACCATGACAGTCCATTGGTTGTCTGTGCGGGGTGGTGCAAGACATTTGCGGAAAGCGGCGGAAAGGGGGAAAAAATTAGAAATTGCGATCGCACTTGGTGTTGACCCGTTGATTATTATGGCGGCGGCGACTCCGATTCCTGTAGATTTGTCAGAGTGGTTATTTGCGGGGTTATATGGTGGTTCGGGTGTGAGTTTGGCGAAGTGTAAAACGGTTGATTTGGAAGTACCAGCAGACTCGGAGATAGTTTTGGAAGGGACAATTACACCGGGGGAAATGTTACCGGATGGTCCTTTTGGCGACCACATGGGATATTACGGAGGGGTTGAGGATTCTCCTTTGGTGCGGTTCCAATGTATGACCCATCGCAAAGACCCGATTTATTTAACCACATTTAGCGGTCGTCCTCCCAAGGAAGAAGCAATGATGGCGATCGCATTAAATCGGATATATACGCCGATATTGCGGCAGCAAGTTAGTGAAATTGTGGACTTTTTCTTGCCGATGGAAGCTTTGAGTTATAAAGCGGCAATTATCTCGATAGATAAAGCATATCCGGGACAAGCACGACGGGCAGCGTTGGCGTTTTGGAGTGCTTTACCGCAGTTTACCTATACTAAGTTTGTGATTGTGGTGGATAAGGATATCAATATTCGTGACCCTCGACAGGTTGTTTGGGCTATAAGTTCTAAGGTCGATCCGGTGCGGGATGTATTTATTTTGCCGAATACACCCTTTGATACGTTGGATTTTGCCAGTGAAAAATTGGGTTTGGGGGGAAGGATGGGAATTGATGCGACGACGAAGATTCCCCCGGAGACAGAACATGAATGGGGGAAACCGTTGGAATCGGATGTTGATGTGGCGGCAATGGTGGAGAGGAGATGGGTTGAGTATGGTTTGGGGGATTTGGAATTGGGGGAAGTTGACCCAAATTTGTTTGGGTATGATATGAAGTAATCCCATTCATTGTGGTGGAAGGGTTTCCCGATCAATATATATTAACGTTGTCATGGGATGTATCAACGATGCCGCTAGCCTACGGCGATGGTGCAAGGCACCCGCTTTACAGCGATCGCAAAATATTTGAGTTCTCATAATCTATTTTGCGCTGTCACCCAAGATTAAATATTGTCGGAAAACCCCTACAATTTACAGCATCAACATATTCCTGATATTTCCCAACCACAACCTAGAGTTAGAGGTATTATTATGCCTTCACCGTTTCCAGGAATGAACCCCTATTTAGAAAATCCCGAATTATGGTCGGGGGTACATGGACGTTTGATAATAGCTCTTGCAGATTTATTATCCCCACAACTGCGTCCCAAATATTTTGTTGCGGTGGAGGAACGAATTTATGAATCGACTACTAACAATGACAGAATTTTGGTTGGTATTCCCGATGTTTCCGTTCAAAAGTCACAAACCTCTAGCAATACTAATAACCTTGCAGTCGCCACACCTATAATTCAACCGACTAGTGTCACTTTACCGATTCCTGAAACAGTTAAAGAAAGATATTTAGAAGTAAGTCGAGTTGAAACAAAAGAAGTTATTACTGCGATCGAAATTTTGTCTCCTAAAAATAAACGTCCAGGTGAAGGACGTATTGCTTATGAAACTAAAAGACAGCGTATCTTTCGTAATTCTACCCATTTAATCGAAATTGATTTATTACGCGCTGGGGAACCATTACCAATTTTGGAAACGACAATAAGAAGTGATTACCGGGTTTTGGTTAGTCGTAGTGAATGTCGTCCTCAAGGTGATTTGTATGCTTTTAATCTAAGAGATATAATTCCTGTTTTTACTCTTCCTTTGGTACTAGGAGATGTGGAACCTTTAATTGATTTACAACAGATTATTCATGATATTTATGACCGTGCAAGTTATGATTTAGTGATTGATTACCATCAAGAACCTGTACCTACACTATCGAAAGAAAATGCAACTTGGGTAGATGAACTTTTAAAAAAGAAAGAGCTAAGGAATGTGGATTAAATAAAGTGGAAATGCGTGACTATGTAGATTGATGTTGGGTTACTACAAAAAGTTGTATGTTAATAAATCCTCGTTCCTAAGGTAAATTTTCATTTGCCATAATTTTGGACATTGTTCAAATTAGCGAAGCGATAATATTAATGCTCATTGCCAAAATTGTAGTATTAAAAAAGAAAGATAAAACACCATGAATCAAAGTCAAACGTCTCATCCAGCGCGATTTAACTTGTACATCTGAAACTTGACTAGTCATGCCAATCACAAAGGAGAAATATAGAAAATCCCAGTAATCAGGATAATTTTCATCAGGAAAATCTAACCCTCCAGATTGCTCCTGAGAATTGTGCTGACTATTGTCGTCTATCCCCAACAAAGTAATAATTAACAAGAAATTTTATTTTGGGTTAATCCAGAATCCAGAATCCAGAATCTAACAGGGGAAACATTGATGGAGTACAACTTTCAACAACTAGCGACACTTTACAAAAACACCCTCCTCAATGATGTACTGCCATTTTGGGAAAAATACTCATGCGATCGCGAACAAGGTGGTTACTTTACCTGTTTGGATCGAGAAGGTAAGGTTTACGACACGGATAAATTCATTTGGTTGCAAAATCGTCAAATTTGGACATTTTCCATGCTTTACAACCAATTGGAAAATGAAAAACAAGAAAATTGGCTGGAAATTGCCCGTAATGGTGCGAATTTCCTCGCAAAACATGGTAGAGATGGCGAAGGAAATTGGTATTTTGCCCTCAACCATAATGGAGAACCATTAATTCAACCCTACAATATCTTTTCAGATTGCTTTGCTGCGATGGCTTTTAGTAAATATGCCTTAGCGAGTGGTGAAGAATGGGCGAAAGATGTGGCAATATCCGCTTATAATAACGTGTTGCGTCGTCAAGAAAATCCTAAAGGCAAATACACCAAAGCATATCCCGGTACACGTCCAATGAAATCCTTAGCTGTACCGATGATATTGGCAAATTTAACCTTGGAAATGGAATGGTTACTCACTGCTGAAACCTTGGAAAGTGTTCTTGATGCCACTGTGAAAGAAGTCATGGGGGATTTTTACGATCGCGATCGCGGCTTAATGTTTGAAAACGTCACCCCCGATGGTTCCCATCTAGATTGCTTTGATGGCAGGTTAATTAATCCTGGACATGGAATCGAAGCTATGTGGTTTATTATGGACATTGCTAGCCGCAGCAACGACACCAAAACGATTAATCAAGCGGTTGACGTGGTATTAAATATCCTTGATTTTGCTTGGGATAAAGAATTTGGTGGATTGTACTACTTCATGGATGCAGATGGACATCCCCCACAGCAATTGGAATGGGATCAAAAATTGTGGTGGGTACATTTAGAGACTTTAGTTGCACTCGCGATCGCATATCGTTTAACGAAGCGTGATATCTGTTGGGAATGGTACAAGAAGGTTCATGATTATGCTTGGAACCATTTTGCTGATGCTGAGTGTGGGGAATGGTTTGGTTATTTAAATCGACGTGGAGAAGTACTTTTGAATCTCAAAGGGGGGAAATGGAAGGGTTGTTTTCATGTACCCCGTGCAATGTACTTGTGCTGGCAGCAATTTGAGGGTTTATAGAATACCCAATATTAATAACGATTTTTGTGGTTGGGATGATTCTGTTTACTCCCCATACAATTCTATGATTGCATCGATAAAATTTTGCCAAATTTGATTTGGTTGCCAAATCTGTTCGAGATAGCGACGGGAAGCTTCTTCGGTGTAACCTTTACGAAGTCGATGGTAAAGATACATCATTGCCGAAACGCGCATATTTTTGGCACAATGCACCCAAGTTTTCCGCTCTGGATTTTTATCGAGCAATTCCGCAAAACGATCGAAGTCGCTGAGGGTAGGATTGTCCCAATCGATGGGAATACCCACATATTCCATTCCCAGACTTTCAACGTTCGCGTACTCGCGTTGCGCTTCGCTTATCGCACTTTCATTGCTGTTCCAGTTACTCGATGCGGGGGTTGCAAGGTTGATAACCATGCTATAACCTGCCGATGCGATATCTGCGAACTGTTCCGGGGTAGGTTGTCCAGAGGTGTTAATCGTGAAGGAAACGGGAAGAAATGCTTCGATTTGTTGGATGGAAGACATGGGCTTTTGGATTAATGTTGATGCGATCGCATTTGGAATTACATTTTAGTTTAAGCTGGCAACTGATTACTGATATAACCAATCAACAGGGTTGCGATCGCAATACTCACAGCTAAAAATACGGGTTTTTTGAGCAGTTTTTTCATGCAGGAGGAACTCAAGGGCAAAACTTACTTAGATTGATTCATACCATATTTCTGTATTACTACCCCATGAGTTGAGCATTTTACGGTTAAAAAGAATAAAAATAAGCGATCGCAAAATTTACTTGTGTATATCGAGAAAAACCATGACTGCTGTGACTCCCAAACGATTTACGATCGCCGAATACCATAACTCGGATTTTTCAACGAATGCGATCGTATTCAGCTTATACGTGGAGAATTGATTTAGATGGTTTCAAAAGGAATACCACATACATTTTCGATAATTAATCCTTAGACCATTTTTCGGTAAACCAATCAATTAGCATAGATAACTTATCCTCTTCCGGTTCAAAATATCTCTCTGTAGTAGCGATTGGGAAAAAATAAGCGATCGCATGTAAAAATACTTCCACATCCCGCTCTAAATTATCAATCGAAAATATCTTTTTATCCATTCCATCTTGAAGAATTTTCGACAAAATATCCCTTGTCCAATTACTTTGTTCTAGCAATAGTTGTGGATTTAATCTAAATACTGCTCGTGCTAACTCTGCCGCATGGGAACCACTATTTCTTGTCTCTTTTGATGCACGAAAGCGATTAACTATATAGAATTTAAGTTTTTCAGGAGGAGATTTTGCGGAATTTAAAATCTCCTCTATCTCTAATTTGTGTTGCTCTGTAAATGCTTCTGCACTCGCAACCAAAATATCATCTTTATTCTTGAAATATAAATACAGCGTTCCCACTGCAATCCCAGCATCTTTAGCAATTTCTTGCATCGTCGTTTTTTGGATACCATACTTACGAAGACGCTGTTTTGCTGCATTCACAATAGCTTCTCTTTTTGCTGCATCTAATTTTTGCATGTACAAGTTAACTTCGCTTCCACAACTTAACTTTTATCCCGTATTTTGGACGTAGTGTAAACCTTGGATCGATTTCTACAGGATGATTATTAACTAATTCTAATTTAAAATGCTGACTTACAATTGCCATAATTATCGTTGCTTCCATTAAAGCAAAACTTTTACCAATACAAATTCTTTGCCCTCCTCCAAAAGGGAAATATGCAAATTTTGGTCTTTGATTCACCTTTTCCGATAAAAAATTATCCGGGTTGAATTCATCTGGATTTTCCCAAAATTCAGGATGACGATGGGTAATAAATTTTGCCAGAGTAACTATTGTACCTTTAGGAATAAAATAACCTTCCATTTCATCATCTTCTAATGATACCCTTGGCAATGCCCAAGCAGGAGGATAAAGACGCAAAGTTTCCTCAAATACCCTTCTCGTATAATCTAACTGTGGCAATTTATCAAATGTGGGATTACTACCATTCAATACTTTCCCTAATTCATCTTGCATATTTGCAGCAATCTCTGGATTTTGTCCCAACAGATACCAAGTCCATGATAACGCTGATGCGACAGTTTCATGTCCTGCAATTAATAAAGTAATCGCTTCATTTTTAAGTTGTTCATCACTCATTCCTTCACCAGTCTCCTCATCTCTAGCTGCCATCAACATTGATAATAAATCGGGTGAATCTACTGAATTTTGACGACGAGAATCAATTATTTCTTGAACTAAATTATCCAAAGTCTGTTTTGATTGACGAAAATCAAGATTACGCAGTGTTGGAAACCATAATGGTGGTGTCACCAAATTATTCATTTTGTAATTAACAAACTCAAACCCCGTACGAAATGCTTTACCAAGACTACTCGAATCATCACTAATATCTGTACTAAATAAAGTCAATCCAGCTATTTTCAAAGTCAAACGTAGCGTTTCACTTGCAATATCAATTATCTCACCATCCGATTTTTTATCCCATTCCTGCACCAAAGACTCAGTACAACTTACCATTGCGATCGCAAGATTCGCGAGATGCTTCATATGAAAAGCAGGTTGCATTAAACGACGATGCTTGAGCCAAAAATCCCCTTCACTGGTCAGAATACTCTCACCAGCCATCATATTCATTGGCTTTTTAAATAAATCTGGTTTGCTATATCTTTCTTGGTGAGTTGATAAAATATGCTCTATGTAATTTGGATGTGCAACTAGATACATACAGTAATTCGGTAATATTGGTAAACGTACCAAATCCCCATACTCTTGCCACATACGACGGTAAAAACCAAGGGGATTTTCTTTTATGTCTTCTGGATTGAAGGCTAAATATCTTCCTAATCCTGGTGGTAGCTGACGATTAGATACTTTCATCGAATTACCTCAAAAATGAATAATGAATATATCTATATATTATTCATTTTTACGGGTAACTACCAGTGTGTTTATACAATTAATTATTCGCAAGTTGAAGTCATATCGGCTATGTTTTATTCTATTGCTGGGACAAAAAATCAATTTCAGCTTGAATATTTTCACGAGCAGCGAATTCTAACCGATTGAATAATTCATCTGTAAAAAAAATCCGACGCTGCAAAAAGCTCTCCAAAACTGCCTTTCTGCCAGCAATATATTTCTCATCTGGAACCCAAGCATATTCCTGACGAATCGCTTTACTGTAATTATGATATTCTTCTAGATTACTTCCCAATATAGATAAATCAGCATCTAGTAACACATGACTATCAAAGTCATTTATTTCAGCTTTGTGATATTTAGTATTTAAAATTAAACGACAAGTATTATCTATAATCTCATCATCAATATTTAAAGAAATTAACAACCTTCTCCCATACTCAGCACTTCTTTCCTCATTATCTTTTGCTTGAGAATCGTAGATAATGTCGTGAAACCAAGCAGCTAACTGTATTGATGGTGAGAAATTAGTATCTTTTTGTAGTAATTTTATTATCTTCAAAACCCGTTCAATATGCTCTAAATTATGGTAGTAATGACCTGCAATAGAATAATTATCAACAATCAGTATAAATGTTTTTTTGATTATAACTGCATCATTTATCCCCATCAACTTTAATA
>NZ_NTFS01000190.1 GCF_002289455.1 Brunnivagina elsteri CCALA 953 | reverse complement strand
GTCAGGATTGAATCTGATCGAGTTATATCGATGTTTTTAAGAAATCTATTTTACGATGGGACTTCCTCTACTGACCTACTCTCCCTCCTCTCAAAATCAACGTGTAAACGGATTTGAAATATCTGGGGAAGAACAACCGAGAATCTACACAACAGCAAATTTACCCAAATCATCAAAAATGGATGAGTTGATTTGGGCAGCTTACTATCAAGTTTTTCACGAGCAACAAATGTTAGTAAGTAATCGCCAACCTGCTTTGGAATCCCAACTTAGGTCTGGTCAAATTACTGTTAAAGATTTTATCCGTGGACTAGCAATTTCCGATTCATTCCGACGATTGAATTACGACAGCAACAATAATTATCGCTTCGTAGAAATATGTATTCAGCGCATTCTTGGTCGTCCAATTTATAGCGATCGCGAACCTATTGCTTGGTCGATTGTTCTCGCAACCAAAGGTCTAAAAGGCTTTATCGATGAATTATTAAATACTCAAGAGTATGCAGATAATTTTAACTCCGATACAGTTCCCTATCAACGACGACGGATTTTACCCCAACGAAGTCAAGGAGATTTACCCTTTGCGAGAATTGCCCGCTATGGTGAAGATTACCGCAATCAGTTACCACAACCAACATTAGGCAAGCGAAAAGAACCTTTGACTTTACAGAGCTTCTTACGCAGTTCTGACCGAGATGTGGTTTTGTGGTTAGCAGCTTCTGCGATCGCGCTTGTTGCTTCTTCCTACTTGCTGCCACATTTAGCTTTACTCCCACAAATTAGCCCATATTAAAGAATAAACTGGGGTTTGGGTTGTAGTTTTTTGCCCAATCACGGACATTTTCTCTAAAGTCGGAAAAACCCACTCACAGAAGTGTCCTCCCCAGCGTTCCACTTACCAAAACATAACTAAATATTCATAATTTGTAATAAATATACTTCCATAAGCATACGAGAATTAATTATGAGAGGCGTAAATGCAAAATATCCAACGCCTGGGAGGTAAAATTATTGAGTATTACTGGGAGTTTAGTTAGCTGTTAGGATGGTTTGATTATTAATATTTGTTTTCCAATCAAATTGACCGCAAACAAACCCTTTATACTACTACGCGCAAATCTAATATTACGTACAAACCAAATCTTTATCTAAACATCTCAATCAAAAGCAAAACTTCTAATTGAGAAGGTTAGAGTATGCGTGATAACATCCTTATTTCGTGTTCAAGTGATGAAGTGCGTATTATTACTGGTATTAATTATTCGTTTGGAGGCAATTTTAGATGTACGGTATACAAACTACTGGTACAGCTTCATCTAGCGACTATAGCAGTCGTATAGCACTGGTGGAAGTGGCAGGCGCTTCATATAAACACGCACGAAATAGTAACTATACCATCAGAGTTCCTTTAGGGCGGTTGTCTCAAACTATACAGCGCATTGCCAAGACTGGAGGAAAAATAGTTAGTGTAGTGATGCCTTCACTTGACGTTGCGGAAATTGGTACAAACCAAGTACCTCCATTGGTTGCAGTGGAAAAACCAGTCCCGTTGGAGGTTGTAGTTTCACACTTAGAGGAAGTAACAACCCACACTGAAGTTGTCGCAGTCCAAACAGTGGAAATAGAAGCCGAAAAACCTGAAGCCGAAAAACCCGAACCGGAAAAACTAGCAACAGCGAAATCACAAGCGAAGGAGAAAAGTTCCCAAAGCTTGGCGAAAAAATTGACAGATAAATTGTCAAAAACGAGTAAGCGTACGAAAAAGGCTCGCAGCTAATTGTATCCCTCGACTTTATTTGCTTTGCTCGAACAGTACCGTTATAACTTTTGTTTTCAATCCCTGAGACTAAGTTAGATATGGGCATGAGTTCGAGCAAATAGGGCAAATAATATGATATGTAACCGAATTTATAGCTTGTTAGTTCGACCAATCAGGTTTATAGAATTTTAATCTACTTTTGTAAAATATTTTTGTAATGAACATTACCGAATTCTTTGAACTTTCACTTGGAAGGTGGCGATCGCAACGTAGTGGACATCATCTAGCCTTTGCTCACTTTGAAGAAAGCCTTTCTACAATCGATATTGTACCGCTAGACTGTGGCGATGAGGCTGTAATCGAAGTTTGTAAAACCAACGATATCAACCCCCAGGATATCACCCATCCCTTTCGCATGACCTGGGAAGGAGAATCAGACTGGGATGATAAAGCCCTAGCAGGTACTACAGTATTGGTTTCAGTTCCCGATTTGGCAAACCCAGCCCAAGGAAAACTTTTGCGCGATCGCGGTTATGCGGAAACAGTAAACGCAGCAGGTAGATATACTTTTGGGGATGATGGAGTTTTCACCTTAATCACAGGATGCGATCGCGCAGGTGCCGAGGAAAGAATTTGGTTTGCAAATCCTAACGTCCGTTTTCGAGTCGCAACGATCAAAAGCAGCGATGGTAACGGCATCACTACAGCTTCCTTTCCATCAGAAATTCGTTCTCTTTCTAATAGTTAATTTTCTATCATCTCAAATCCCGCACCTAAAACCCAGCTTTAGCCCAGACTATTAACTCAATTTAGGTTAAAACATTATAGGGACATCTTTTTGGTTTCTCCTCTAAAGGGATAACATGACTATATCGCTCAATAATCCTGGAACAAACACCAGCGATTTGATTACCCTAGCGCGATGGATGGCTGGAGATTTTAGCAATCAAAAGCAAACGTTTGAAAATCCCAAGCAATACGCTCACATCCACGTATTTTTTCGTCCTTTCCCATTTGAGTTTTTCTCAGGAATTGGATTTTATTCTGAACAAGTTTACGATTATGATTTATGGACTCCATATCGGCAAGGCATACATCGTCTGATTGATAATAGAGACCATATACATATCGAAAATTACAGTTTAAAAGACCCAGTTCAATATGCAGGTGCAGCACGAGAATTAACCATTCTCCAGACAATAAATCATGACAGCATAGAGAGACACTATTGCTGTTCAATGGTATTTAAACGCCAAGGTAAAATGTTCCAAGGAGGTGTAGAACCAGGAAATAAATGTCTAATTCCCCGTAACGGTCATCAAACTTATTTAATAAGTGAAGTTGAACTAACCGAAAATACTTGGAATAGTCTTGATAAAGGTATGGACATCGAAACTCACGAACAGATATGGGGTTCAACTGCCGGACCTTTATGTTTTGAAAAAAAGCAGAGCTTTGCAGACGAAGTAACTGATATTAGCGTGGGTGAATAGCTATGTTAATGCAAGTTGATTCAAATGAAATTACACCACATGAACATACATCAAATAAAATCAAAATGCTGCCTCCACAGGCTGAAAAAAAAATGCGGTGTTGGATTCGCACCCGTCATTTAATTTGTTCTGGTCATTTTTTCATTTTGGAGACTGTTGAATATACAACAGTTGAGCGATTTTCTGAATGTGTCGAATCTTTAGGAGGCAGTTTAATTTCCGTTGAACCTATCAATAAAATTTGGATGGGGGCACATCGTAAAGTAGTACTATATCAAGCAAAAGCTAGTTTGCACACTCCTCATCACACTTTGAAACAATACTGGATTAAATACGGTGGTTTCTACACACGATTTGACGAACGTTGTTAATGATTAGCTAGTTTCATTTTCTAACTTAATTAGTTGACAATAAATTGCTAATAAATAATGGTTGATTATTATTTTTATTTACTTAATGAAATTGAATGATTAGTCATTATTTATTAGCACACTTCAATATTATTCTTTGTAGGTTGGGTGAAGGCTTTGCGTAACCCAACATATGATACTGGGAAAACAAAATTACTTAAATTCTAAAAGTATCTAAATATCACAAAAAATACAAACTTCAAAAACTTAATATCTTGGACTAAATCACAATAACAAAATGTTGGGCTATGGCGCAAATCTAAGCTTATCATATCGCTACAAATCTCTATCATGCGCCTGCACCCAACCTACGAATATATATTATTAATTTCCAGCATCTTCAGCAAAAGCAACAGACAAAACTTTACTTTTTCCCGGATTCATCAAGCCATAAGGATCAACCATTTCTTTAAACTTTAAATGCTCAGGATCAATTATTCGCTTCCAACCATCTTCAATAAAGTAACTATGGGGATTAGCAATAAATACCCCATGTTCCTCGTGATAGCGAATAATTTCATTGAGACGTTCCTCGTTCCTATATCGCACCAATTGTAACCCCGGATTAGCAACTTTACCACCAGCACGAATAAATTCTAAATGCATCATCACTTCATCCCCAAAATGATGATACATATGCTCAATTGTTTGCAGATTGTCGGCTGGATATATACTTTGTAAATAGGTGATAGAATGGTCCACACTTCTAGCATGTAAAGTTGTATGATTCCAAGTATATTCGGCTAAGTGTGTACCTTTGAGAGCCTCTTGTGCTGATTTTTGATATGTAACTTTACCTTGATACTGCTCGATTAAAGTTGGCAAAAATTCTAAACTAGGTTCAGCAATAATTAATATTGCTGCATGTTTATTTTCCGGAATATACTGGCGCAAAGCAGTAAAATATTGAGAAATTGGATCGGCAAAGACAGCAACTTCTTTTTTGATAATGCCATCTGATGAAGCCAATGCTTGCCCAAACCTTGCAGCTTGCATAAACTCATCAAAAGTGACGATGATTTCAGCCCAAGGATATGCTGGTGCGAGGGGAATTTCAATTTCGGTAATAATACCATTAATCCCCCACGCATGATTTGCTTTTTGCA
Organism: Brunnivagina elsteri CCALA 953; assembly: GCF_002289455.1. Classification (GTDB taxonomy): domain Bacteria; phylum Cyanobacteriota; class Cyanobacteriia; order Cyanobacteriales; family Nostocaceae; genus Brunnivagina; species Brunnivagina elsteri. The sequence goes on along the minus strand of NZ_NTFS01000190.1, from coordinate 7,821 downwards.
CTTCATCCCCACGTAATTCGATGATTCGAGGTTCATCTTCGAGAGTAACAATTTGCAAAGCAATAAGATTTCCCCTTTCTCCCATCAATCCATACTGAATTGAACCTATTCCCCCACTACCTCCAGCAATAAATCCACCTATTGATGCTGTACGGTAGGTTGAGGGAGCCATTCGCATTTCCCAACCAGTTTCATGGGCTTTTTTGTCGAGTGCGGCAAGTTTGACTCCTGCTTCAACCCGTGCCACTCCTGGTTTTACCCAACAAATGTTTTGCATCTTACTCGTGTCTAAAATTATGCCACCGTAGAGGGGGACGCATTGTCCGTAGTTGCCTGTGCCTGACCCTCTGAGGGTGATAGGGATTTTATATTTTGCACAGGCTGCTGCAACTTTTAATACTTCGCTTTGATTAGCTGGACGAATGACGATATCACCGACTTTTCCTGCTAGTTTGGTGGTTAGGATGGGGCTGAAGGTGTGATAATCCTGGGATAGTTTGGCGACTTGGAATGTGTCAGTGATAATTTCGATGTCTGGTAGGGAGGATATTAAGCCGTTGATGTTAAATGTTGTTTTTGGTGTATTCACTATAATTTTGCCTTGACTGTGCTGCGAATATACCTAATATTTTGGCAGAGTTATTAATAAAATACTTATAAATAAAGGGCTTCCAGAAAATAAAGTATCCCAACGGTAGATTTACCAGCATATCATTCGTAAATGCGGGGTTTTCCCGCCCCTACTGTAGACACTAATTTTACATGAAATTTAACTGGTCAATATATATCAAAATCAACAGCCTAGATTTAGGCTGCTAAGACTGCTGTGAATCCCCAAGTATAGAGTTTATTGAAAGTATTGTAGTGCGGGTATCTTGCCCGCGTATAGGGGAGCAAATTTGATGTGATAAAAGCGGTAAGTGTGAAAAATCAAACTCTAATTCAAGCGCATTATGCATTCTAATATCAATTTTTGATTAACCAGAGAAAAAGGTTGAATTTCTAAGGCACGACGAAATGATTTAATGGCTTTTTCATATTCACCAGTGGCAGCATAGCACAATCCCATACCATGAAGTGCGCCAAAATGTACGGGGTTTAATGCTATTACTTTTTGACAATCAATTAATGATTTTCGATAGTCACGAGTGGTGTAATAAAGAAATGCTCTGCGGTTCCAAGCTTCGGCAAAATCTGGCTGTTCACGAAGCAAATTATTTAGGGCAGCTTCTGCTTCGGCAATTTTCCCTGAATCTAGCAATTTTTGGCTGCGGTCAATCATTTCCAAGCCTTGAATCCCTTTTTGTTGGAACCAAATTCGCCATAATTTTCTTGTCGCATGTTCGCGGACTGATTCATCGGGATTTTTCAAATCTTCAAGTAACGAATTAATAAATAAAGAATCCATGAATTTGACGATCGCAATAATATGTATACTTAAATTAAATCTCGCACAAAATCAAGTAATAAATCGCTGGTTTACTTACTCTTAAATTTTCACACCCAAATTGCAAAGTAGTCAACAATCTTGTACCTGTTTGTATTCTGTAATATGATTTCATCATCCACTTGACCGATACAGTCATCAATGATTGGTCTGACAGATATATTTGCTCTGCGATCGCAGCCACCCAAGCTAGTAATACCAAGTTTAACGCCATTGCCGAAAATTTGATTCCCAAGATGCCAGAGTCGAAATCGAAGCGAAGAAAGCCGCAGATTATTGTACTGGTGGTCAAGTAATGAATGATACCAAGCTTGCGGAGACTCAGGATAAGGAGTTTATTTAATCAATTTAATCCTGACTGTTGCTTTTGTATATTTTCCTCGAAAGTACATGAAGACAACACCTTTTTAATCAAAAAGCTACAAAAATTACTAAAATAATGGTATATACATTCAAAGTTAAACATGGAATATACCTCTTAATAGCTAAAAGTGAATACACCATGTTCTTCATTTTATTGTATAATGCATTGCTCATGAATTAATTGCAACTGCAACAAATTGATATTCTTAGCGAATGGAATCAATGATATGACAATGCTAAAACCTACTATTGGTCAACTTGAACGAGATATTTCTAATCAAATACGCTCGTTTTATATATCTCAACTGGGACAAAATCCTGGTAAGATAATCTGTCATTTCTTCGATACACAACTTGTTATCAGTATTGATAGTTCTGTTTCGCGAATTGAAGCAACTCTCGCTGAAAACAATCACTTACGTTTAGCAGAAGTAGTTAGAGATTGTATTAACGCAATCATCAGACCACATCTGCAAAACTTAATTGAGGAATCAATCAATTGTTCAGTGATTGACTTAGTTAGTAATACTAGTTTCATCACAGGAACTACGGGTATTTTAGTGATGATGGAAGTAATCCCAGATGTTCGCAATTCGGAAACAATCCCCAAGTTTAAACACAAGAGTGTTCCCAACCTAGAAAGTGATTAACTGAGGCTTCTATTTTACTCACATCATAGGGTTTGCGAATATAATCGTTTACTCCAGATATGACTAAGCGATCGATATTTTGCTGGGTTTTTGCTGGGATACAACCAACAATGGGAATTTTTGAGGTTTCAACATTAGACCTGAGATATTTTACCACTTTACTACTATTTAAATCATTTAGTGTTGTATCTAAAAAGATAATACTTGGCTTATGTAATTTTGCCAAAACTAATGTTCTGGCTCCTTCTTTTGTAGAAATGCAGGTGACATTCAAGGATTTTAGGCAAGAATTGACAAATTCCAAATCATGTAAACTCTGATCTACGACTAAAATTGTGGGTTGTTGCGACATAAGGAAACGATAAAATTGATACATTAAGAACTGACGCAGGAAAATCTGTATAAAGCTTTTTTCTAGCTTTCTTTTTCTGCTAACAAGATGTGCGAGGTTAATCATAAGCGGCTAAATACGGCTCAAATTCAGAAAACTCGCTTTTATTTGCTAGGTTGCTTGTTCGCGCTATTTTAGGGAAAAATCACAAGCTAGCTATCCATCTAGCAAATATCATGCAAATAAACTGCTGCTATAGTCAAGTGTTTGAATAATTTTTTTTAGATTTGTAATGCTTTAGCTTGGTGATTATACGGAGAATGGCAATGTATTTCTTCTACTTTGTATCTAAATTGTTAGGGGAAAGGGTATCTTGGAGGGTAGAACTACCATTTTACAAAAAGCTATTACTAAATTGTCAGTTTGGAATTAAAGAACATATTTTCTTTCTTCGACGACAAAAACACTGAGTCATCCTAGCTATCAAAACAGAGTTCCAATACTGCTCGGATAAGGTTTCGCGAACGAGAGAAGCCCGGTTTCTATTTGATTCAAAACCTTATTACAAAGGGATTCGCAAGAAACCGGGTTTCTGAATTAATGCTTAACCGAGTAGTATTGGGAGACATATCGCAATTCCAGGTTAAAGAGCTTCTCAAAATCCAACAATTATCATGGATTCATCCCCAAAATCTAAACAGTTAAATTGTCAACCGTAGTCAAATGTCGAATCTATGTTTAGATTACAAAAGTAATTTTGGGCTAATTTACAATCAAAAAAAATAACGCAATAATAATACTTCCAGAGGCACTAGTAATCAAAGTCATTCGCCTCCCGTGAGTATTAAAAATATCGCATCCTGAAAGTACTGTCAATCCGTACACCCATTTTCTATTTATCAAGATTTCCTGACATTCTTAATATATCAAGCTTAAATAATTTAAATCATAATTGAGATAATACATTTGGCTAGCTTATGTAACTTCTGATGTTGATGAGGTATGGGAAGAAAGAATAATTAACCGCAGATAAACGCAGATAAATTTATGATAAGGCAGAGGGAAAAACATATTTTATTCCTTCTGACTTCTGACTTCTGACTTCTGCCCTATAAATTATGACTTTAGAATTTACCACCATACCTGCAAAAAACGCCCAATCTCCAACAGGTTTAATTATCATGTTGCATGGTTGGGGTGCAAATGCGGAAGATTTAGCTGGATTAGTACCTTATTTAGATTTACCCAATTTTCAATTTGTATTTCCGAATGCACCATTTCCTTACCCATATTCCCCCATTGGTAGAGCATGGTACGACTTGCGGGTAGAGAATATGTATCAAGGATTGGGTGAAAGTCGAGAAAAATTAATCGAGTGGATACAGTCTTTAGAAAGTAGCACTCAAATACCCTTATCCAAGACAATTTTAAGTGGGTTTTCCCAAGGAGGAGCAATGACCTTGGATGTGGGTTTACAGTTACCTGTTGCGGGATTGATATCAATGAGTGGATATTTACATGAGAATATTGCTTTATCAACAAATAGTAATAGTCATTTATCACCCACTTTAATTATGCATGGGAAGAGCGATCGCGTAGTTCCTTTACAAGCTGCGGTGAAAGCACGGGAAACTCTGGAATCATTGTCTGTTGCGGTTGAATATCAAGAGTTTGATGGGGAACATGAAATCAATTTGGAAATGTTAGGGGCATTACGAAACTATATTTTAGGTAGATTTCCGCTAACCTAGTTACAAAACTTTTATGAATTAATCGTATAAATTCGGATATATTTTACGAAAATCGGCTTCATGAGTGAGTAATATATATGGGGAGGCTACGCTCACAGCGCAACTGAACTATGATGGATGCGAATGCTGCTAAAGGGAGGGGTATTATGAACACTTTAACCATTTCCAAAATCGAAATTGCTGCAATGACTGATAAAGATGTGGAGGATTTAGCCACACGTCTGGAACAGGATAACTACAGCAATGCTTTTGAGGGTTTAAATGATTGGCATTTGTTACGTGCGATCGCGTTTCAGCGTCCTGATATGGTTGAGTCGTATATCTACCTTTTGGATTTGGAAGCTTACGACGAAGCATAAATTTAGTTAGGGGTTAGGAGTTGGTAATTATAAATTAGGAGTTGGGAGTTAGAAGTTAGGAATTATAAACCAAGAAAACTACTTGTTATTCCTAATTTTGCTGCTAACTCTTAACTTCCTTATTTTTTACATAAAGACTCTGCGTAACTTTGGGTTTACCTCTGCGTTTCAAAGTCAATTTATAAGTCGTTTTTAGTATACTAATGCTTAGTCGAGTTCTCATCGGGATAACTGGTGGTATTGCTGCTTACAAGGTTTGTGAGGTTATTTCCACCCTATTTAAACAAGGTGTGGAAGTGCGGGTAATGCTGACAAAATCGGCAAGGGAATTTATTACACCTCTCTCAGTGGCAACGCTTTCGCGACATCAAGCTTATACTGATGAGGATTTCTGGCAATCTACTAATTCACGTCCACTACATATTGAGTTAGGGGAATGGGCAGATATTCTTGTAATTGCACCTTTAACTGCCAATACCCTGGCAAAGTTGGCTTATGGGATGGCAGATAATTTATTAACGAATACGGTACTTGCTTCTAAATGTCCCATATTAATTGCTCCAGCGATGAATACTGATATGTGGGAACAGATTGCAGTTCAGCGCAATTGGCAAATGCTATTAGCTGATACTAGATATCATGGCATGGGTACAGCATCGGGGTTATTAGCGTGCGATCGCGTTGGCAAAGGGAGAATGGCTGAACCCTTAGAAATCGTTACTTACATTCAATCTCTGTTATATACCCAAGGAAAGCGGGATTTACTAGGGAAGCGGATTTTAATTAGTACTGGGGGAACTCGTGAATTTCTCGATCCAGTTAGGTTTATTGGTAATCCTTCTACGGGGAAAATGGGATTAGCTTTAGCACAAGCAGCGTTACATCGTGGTGCAAATGTCACCCTTGTATATGGAGTCGCTGACTGGGAAGCACCTGTGGAAGTCAAAGCTGTTCCTGTGGTTTCTGCGGAGGAAATGCGAACAGCAATGCTGGGGGAATTGGGGAATGCTGATATTATTATCATGTCGGCAGCCGTTGCCGATGTCAAACCACGGGATTTTAGTACTGAGAAGTTAGCAAAAAAAGCACTCCCAGAAAGTTTACCTCTTGAAGTTGTCATAGATATTATTGCCGAAATCGGGAATTCTAAGCAAGCACATCAAAAATTAATTGGATTTGCAGCACAAACTGGAGATATTGTGACTCCAGCGTTAGAGAAATTACAGCGTAAAAATCTGGATGGAATTGTGGCAAATCCGATCGATAAAGAAAATAGTGGATTTGGGAGTGATCGCAATCAAGCTATATACCTGGATAAGCAAGGTAATAGATTAGAAATTCCCCTTTGTTCTAAATTAGAAATGGCACATTATATTTTTGATTTCTTAGGTTCATCAAGTTAATTTAATGTTAGTTTCATAAGTCTTTCTGCTTCTATAAATAACATTGGATCGATGCGTTGCCAAAAGTCTAAAATTTTCTGTACGCACTTTTCTGGATAAAAAGAATGAAAGAAATGATGTCCTTCCGCACATTCCCAAATTTTATCTCCAGACTTTAACCAATTTTGCCAATTACACAATTCAATTGGAGTGATAATTGGGTCAGTTTTGCTACCACTCTTCCAAAATACCCATTGCATCTTGAAAATTATAGCATATCCTATCTGATCGGCAGTACCAAAATAAGCTGTCATTTTACCACTAAAATCCACATCATCTAATTCCTGATAAAGACTCAGCAGGAGTTTCGCGATTAAATTGCTTGTTTGTTAGTCTTGGGGTTGGCTTTGTAAGTCTCGCTACATTTTCAGCTTATTGATTATTAACCCCAGTAGTTTTTTAGCATGTTTTATTTTATTGAGAATATATCCTAATTGTTTTTTAACATAACTTAATATGAAAGATGCACATGAGAGGTGTAAGCGCTAGTCATTATTTATACATTTGCGTAAAAGTATGTTATTTTGAATTCGCAGTATTTTAAGCTTTCGGTAACGAAAGTAAAAAGACAATGAAAGCTGTTGAGATACGAAACTTAGGGATATCGAATTACAAGCGACTTTGCGTTTACATAGTTGCCGTGATGTTTAGTCTTTTGAATACGATCGCAATTGCGCGATCGCAATCGATAGTAGCAGATATGAGTTTACTAGAAAGTGCGATCGCGGATAGAACTCAAGTAGGGAGGAATTTAGATGTATCAAATCAAATCAATCAAACTTGTTCTAGTCAAGCAACTGCAAATAGTTTCACAATCACTAGAAGGGGGGGATTACCTCTAACGGGAAATGAGATATTAAATAGTTCTCATGGTTGGGTTGATTGGAGGATTGAGGGTAGTAATAGTGTTGTCAAGCGATTCGAGAAAATTTAGATAATTTAAATCATCTTATTGAAAGTTCTATCTATATTTATCTATATTTATCTATATTCATCAGCGTTTATCAGCGTTAATCTGCGGTTTTTATATCTTCTAATCTGCTGTATATAGTAATCTTATCTAATTTGTGAAAAATATTTTTTTAAAATTAACTATAAGTAGCATAAAGTACGCAAATAAACAGAATAAATTATCCTTTTTTTGGTCAATCAAACAAATAATATCGATAAGGTTATTAAAAGGATTGATAATTTGCCTTTTGCTGGGATTTTTGACATCATTTAGTATTCATACTATTGCTATTTCTGCATTTTCTCACTCTTCTACTCAATTAGATTCTTTATTAAAACAAGGACATACTTTATATGAATCTGGAGAATTCACAGAGGCAGTTAATGTATGGGAAAATGCTGTTTTATACTTTGAGAAACAACAGAATAAGAGAAAGCAAGCTTTGACATTAAGCTATTTAGCTTTAGGATATCAAGAATTAGGTAAAACATCAGAAGCAGATAGAATTAGTCATTCTGCCTTAAAA
>NZ_NTFS01000019.1 GCF_002289455.1 Brunnivagina elsteri CCALA 953 | reverse complement strand
TATTTTCTGATTTAGTGGACGACACAGAAACTGTATGAACCAAAATAGCCTAAAAAGGCACAAAGTCAACAGCCTAGCTCCAGCCTGGTAACGCGCTTTTGGAGGCTCTGCCTCCAGTTAGATTTGAGGCAGAGCCTCAATCGCTGCATTCCTTGCCAGAGGCAAGGAACGAGGAAAATGGGGTTCGACCCATCATTAATTCGCCAACAACATCCTTAATAAGGGGAGAGGTTGGAGAGGGGTTCTATATTAGTCAATTTTTAAATCGTTTACAGATTAGCCAGGGATTTCTAATCCCTGTCTAAAAGCTGAAGTCGTCTAAAGACGACTATGAAAGGGAAGAGATATGAAAGCTTGCAATTTAGTCCTCTTTTAGAGGACTTTCCCTATTAGACAGAGATTTAAAATCTCTGTCTGTCGGTATTTTTGGGACTTAAGGCAAAAGAAACCCGTATTTCTTCAGAACAGCTTTAGCCTGTTCGCTAGATAAATACTGAACAAACTCCGTCGCAGCAGCAACATTTTTACTCTGCTTCAACACTGCCATTGGATAAGCAATAGGTGAATGATATTTCTCATCTGCCGCAACCACCGTTTTGACTTTATTAGAAATTTTGGCATCAGTTCGATAAACCAAACCTGCATCAGCATTTCCAGCTTCCACAGCAGCTAGAACTTGACGCACGTTATTAGCGTAGACAAATTTCGCCTTCACTTTTTCGTAAATACCCAACTTTTTCAGAACTTGTTCGGCATATTGTCCTGCTGGCACACTTCTGGGTTCACCAATGGCAATTTTCTTAATACTGTCTTTTGTCAAGCTAAAGAAACTGGTGACACCAACGGTACTCTTGGGGACAATCAACACCAGACGGTTTTTTGCTAAAATACTGCGAGTGCCAGTAACCAGTTTTCCTGACTGCTCCAAAGTATCTACTTGCTTTTTACCAGCAGAGATAAAAATGTCAGCTGGGGCACCTTGCTGGATTTGTTGCAGCAAAGCACCAGAAGCGCCAAAATTATAATTGATGGTAATTCCTGGCTTACTTTGTTGGTAGTTGGTTTTAATTTCCTCCATTACGTCTTTTAAACTGGCGGCAGTAGATACTAGTAAACTAGCATTTGACTGTGCCACCACAGTCGAGGTGGAAGGAGTCAGCAACGGCAAGCTTATTGTCAACAACAAACTGGCAACCGTTGCACCAACGAAAGCAAAAAAACGTCTTCTGTTCATAACAAAGCCTGCTTGCGGGAGAATTTTCTCGTAAAATTAACACTTGGTATTATATTACCAACTTTCAACAAAATTACCAATTAACTTGGTAACATTTATGCCAAGAAAAGAACAAGGATGGGTCACATTTCAAACTTCAGAGGAAGAGCGGAAAATTCTAGAGGAGTTCTGCCAACAGTCTCAGCGCACTAAAACTGAGATTTTACGGGAAATGGTAAGGACTTTGGGTAAGCATTCTTCACCACCACTACCAACCGAAGCGGAACAAAGTTTTGAGACTGAAAATCCTCCACAGGAAACTAAAAAAAGTCGAAAAAAATCTCCTAAGCAAGAACCAAGTGTTAATAATTTTGATGCTGATAATTTTTCTCCTGGGGTAGAAATTAGCATTCCCAAGAAAGCATTAAAAGTTAGTTCCCGCAATCTGCTTAAAGGTGTAATTACAGAAATTGTCTCTGGAGCAGTTAATTGTGAGGTGACTTTGGAGATTATCCATCGAGTTAAGTTAACTTCCGTGATTACACAAGTCTCTGCCGAAGAACTTGAACTTGCTGTCGGGGAAGAAGCCTATGCTGTGATTAAGTCTACAGATATTGCGATCGCAATCGAGTAAATGCAGTTACATCAAGTTGTGGGAATATTCAGATATTTTGTACGTTTCTTGCTCTTGGCAACAGGTTTGAGAGTTTGCAAGCAACATCCCCCATTCACAGCTTGATTTGCTTTTCTAAGCATTGATATTTTTGGTTTGATTTTCGTAACAGTACTACTATTAAAATTAAACATAAATAATTCTAAATTAAGTATCGACAGTTACAGCACACAATTAATACCAACCATTATGGTGAATTTGCACCTACAAAGTTGGTATTGATTTAATGAACAAAACTACAGTCCAAACAAAATCATCTGTTGCGATCGCGAATGGTGGGGTTTCCCCCATCGCAATTAGACAACGCTTCTTTGAACGTCGCGAAATCATCTCTGTAAAGGATTATGTATTGTAGCAAATCGAACGGGGAACTGTTCGCGTAATCACCTTGGACGAAAATGGAACATCTGTGACTTTGGGTTATTGGGGAGTTGGTGACATCATTGGCTATCCCCTGTCTAAAGTTCAACCATATCATTTAGAGTGCCTGACATATGTGGAAGTAGTTCTGATTCCCCTTGAGGAATTAACTCAAAATCTTGATGCACTGCGATCGCATATTCAACAGTTAGAGGAATTAATGAGTATTGTCAATTGCAAGCGGGTATCTCTACATATCTGGCAATTTTTAGTCTGGTTAAGCAACAAATTTGGTCGTAAATTAGAACAGGGAAAGTTGATTGAATTGGGTATCACCCATCAAGAAATCGCCGATGTGTTAAATACAACCCGCGTTACTGTGACACGGATGCTAAAAGAGTTTGAGTCTAGGCTGTTAACTTTGTACCCTTTTGCCCATAAGACTTCATGCAGAAAATGTGTTTACTACTTTTGTGGGAAAACGGCTNNNNCAGNCGTTTTCCCACGAACAAAAAATAACACGGATAATTTTCCGCAAAATCGCCTAAAAACCCACAAAGTCAACAGCCTAGTTTGAGTCTGAAGGAAAGCTGCAAAAACACAAACGTAAGTTAATTTTGGCAATCCCACATATGGAAAAACTAAATCTGTAACTGTCGCTACAATACTACCAATATAGTTGGGTGTAAAATTATTACCATTAAAGTTGGTATATACCGATTAATTAGAAAATATGAATCAGCAAAATATCTTCTCACATCTAGTTCAAAACATTGCTAGAACTGGAGTTGTTTTAATAACAGGACTATCATTAAATTTGCTTATCCATGATGCTCTCTATGCCGCTACGACGACTAAAGACGCAGTGCTAGGTAAAAACCTCATAGTAAATGGCAATGGTGAGCAAGGTGCTTGCGATGCAGTTGGAAATGCTGTAGGCTCTGCCATTCCTAGTATTCCTGCTTGGACAACATCTGGTAGCTTTAGTGTCCTTTGCTACGGAGCAAGTGGTTTTGAGTTTGTCAATAATCTTGGACAAACAGTGCGTGTTAGTGGACTTCCCGATGCTAACAGCCCTGGAGCAGAGAATCGCGGTAAAAATTTGTTTTTTGGTGGTGCCAATCGAAGTTCTTCGAGTGGTTCTCAATTACTAAATCTGACTGATCTGGCTGCAATTGTTGATACAGGTAAAGGTGCTTATGATTTGGGTGCTTGGTTAGGTGGATATACAACTGACTCAGACAATGTACTGCTGAGTCTTGACTTTTTAAATCAAGATGGTTTGTCTCTGGGTAAAACAAGTATTGCTTCACCAACTCCAGAGGAAAGAAACAATACCACAGGTTTATTATTTAAATCTACTCAAGGTATTCTTCCTGTCGGTTCGCGACAAGTTAATGTTACTTTGAACATGAATTATGTGCGTGGACGTGTTAATGATGCCTATGCTGACAAACTTTCATTTGTAGTGACTCAAGTACCCGAACCATCGATTGTTCCTGGTTTTGTTGCTAGTGGGGCAATCTTGGTGATGTTGAAACTGCGGCAAAAACGCCGTTTGTTAGAGTAGATTTTTCGAGTTTGAAAAAGTGCGATCGCATCAAATTTGTATTTAGACAAAATAGATTGGCAAAGCGTACATCAAAAGAACTAGTCATGTTAGAAGAATCTCACTTTCCCATCAATCTAAATAATTTTCTCTACCTTCGTTACCCCTATCACGGTAAATTTAGCCCAGAGCATCTTGTTTTCGATGCCAATTTACAAGAATTTTCCCAGAGGGTAGGTTACATCTGTAATTTGGAAACATCTGGCAAGCTACCCCCAGAAGAAGCTTATGCACAACTGAAAATGCTTTGGAAACAGTTAAAACGTACCAAGAAAGAGTTAGGTATTGGTGGTAGTCCACTGGAATGATGGTGCGAAGCACCGGAAATTTGCCAGAACCGAACATGACACCAAAAATTTAAAGCTTGTTCGGGAGTAATTATTCACACTGTACTACCAACTTGTTTGGTAGTAGAATAAGTTACCAGTAAAGTTGGTTGTATTTTAAATAGAGTAGAGGTGTGAGGTAAATGTCTAATATTCTCCGGAATTCTTTGTGGATTGCGCCTTTTTTGTTTGCCGCAAGCTGGATTTCTGCTGGTGCTGCATTTGCAAATCCCATCCCAGAAGCAAATACTCAGCCGTCACAATTGCAGTTGGGCGAAAAAGTTGGTATTGAAACCCAGGGAAATGTATCCGAACAACTACAGCAAATTAGAGACTATAGCGATCGCAATGTCAAACCCACGGTTAGCCAAATAACCCCCGTCTCCCAGCTTTCTGGTGATAACAAGACAAAAGACTCAACATCACCAATTGGACAGGTGACATCGGTTTCACAGCTATCAGACGTACAACCAACAGATTGGGCATTTCAAGCATTACAATCGCTGGTTGAGCGCTATGGATGTATTGCTGGATATCCAAATGGTACTTTCAAAGGCAACCGAGCATTAACTCGCTATGAATTTGCAGCAGGTTTGAATGCTTGTTTGAATCGAGTCAACGAACTAATTGCCACGGGTACGGCTGATTTAGTCAAAAAAGAAGACTTAGTAGAACTGCAAAAACTGTCAGAAGAATTTGCCGATGGACTCGTTGAACTGCGGGGAAGAATCGATCCTTTAGAAGTACGGACAGCAGTTCTTGAAAGTCAGCAATTTTCCACTACTACCAAGCTGAATGCTGAAGTTATTATCAGTCTTGGAGGTGTATTTGGTGGAGATAGAGCGCTAAACTCTGACCAATGGCGAAATATAGACGCTGCACCGAATGCAACAGTTAGAGAAGCAAGGAAAGCCACAGCTTTTGGTGCTGCTGGTTCTAAATTGCAAGACAACGCAATTCTGAGCGATCGCATTCGTCTAAACTTAATTTCTAGCTTCACAGGGAAAGACCAGTTATTTACCCGTTTGGAAGCGAACAACACTACTGCTTTTAGTGGAGCAGTTACGGGTACAAACATGACCCGCACATCGTGGGACACGACAAATAATGCTGATAATAGTGTCCAACTTGGTAAGTTATACTACCGCTTTCCTGTTGGTGATAAACTCAACGTCATCGTCGATGCTATTGGTGGGGAATTCTACGACAACTTCAATACCGTCAACCCTTTACTGTCATCTACTCCCATCGGTTCGCTTTCCCGAATGGGTCGTTTTTCTCCCATCTACCGCGTCAGTAATACTGGTTCCGGTCAGAATATTGGTTCAGGAGTCAGTGCTAACTTCAAATTAAGCAATACTGTCACTTTATCTGCGGGTTATCTTGCTAGAAGAGGAAATGACCCCAGTGCAGGTAAAGGGTTATTTGATGGTAGTTATGGGACTTTGGCACAGTTGGCATTTCAGCCGAATAAAGATGCAACTCTAGCTCTAACCTACGGACATTCTTATCTAAGTGGTGCTGCTGGAGATGTTACGGTTTCAGGAAGCTATGGTAGCGCTTTTGCGAACACTCCCTTTGGTGCTGCGATCGCAACTTCGAGTAATCAATATGGTTTAGAAGCCAGTTATCGCTTCAGCCCAAAATTTGTCCTTTCCGGTTGGGGTGGGTATACTGAAGCCAAGGCTGAAACTAGTTCCGGTACTAATTCCACAACAAATGTGGTCAACAAAGGTGATAAAGCAGATATTTGGAATTGGGCTGTCACTTTAGCTTTTCCTGACTTAGGTAAAAAGGGTAACTTAGGCGGTATTATCTTTGGGCAGCCCCCGAAAGTGACGAGTAATGATTTTGGTCCTGCTGTCCTAACTCCTACCACCAATCGTCGCGAAGATAGCGATACATCTTTCCATTTGGAAGCGTTATACCGTTATCAAGTTAATCCCAACCTCTCAATTACACCAGGTTTAATTGTTATCTTTAATCCTGAACATAATAGCAACAATGACACAATTTATACGGGAGTTGTCAGAACTACATTCCGATTCTAAGTAGTTGTTTCCACAATCTTTTTAGTCATTGTGGCACCTCCCCTTGCTAAGGGGAGGTTTTGATTTCTTCTTGGGAAGTAACACTTTGTTCTATGACTTCTTCTTCGTTATTAAAAAACAATAACCGGATTGCGAGAATTGCGAATCCGACTGCTGCAACTGCTTTCAATATTCGCGTTGGTAAAACCTCCGCAACCGCACCTCCAGCTAATGCTCCCAACAAGCTGGTTAATAACAATGCACCTGCTGCACCAAAGAATACCGCACGATTAGACTTTCCTTGCCCCGAAAGTGCGATCGCAGCTAGTTGACTTTTATCGCCTAACTCAGATAAAAAAACTGTAATAAAGCTTATTCCTAAAAGATGCCAGTTCATAATTTTTTTAATTGGGAATTAGTAAATTAAACATGATTGCTGTACGGACGAAATATTTACAGCAATATATAAAGGTTTTCACTTCTGACTTCCGACTACTGACTTCTGAAACTATCCAATAATCACATCCCAAAAAAGCATTACGGAAATAAATAACAACATGATACCCGCAGCTTTTTCTACTGTTTTCGCAGACAGTTTAGTAGCTATCCAACTACCCAAAAGCACACCTAACAAACTTGTTGTGATTAAAGCTGCTGCCGAACCCAGGAAAACTACCCAAGGGGCATGGGACTCTGCACTCATTAAAAGTGTTGATAGCTGGGTTTTATCGCCTATCTCCGCCAAAAAAATAGTTAAAAATGTAGTCGCAAATGTGACCCAAATCGATTCTTTTTTGCTAGAAGTCTCAACGATGGTAGATTGGGTTGTCTCAATCGTTGCGTTGACCCGAAGGGACTTGTCGCTAGACATCGCGGAGTTTGTTACTGTATGTGCTGCTGATTCAATTTTCACAAGTAGAATTTTTTTTACTAGATATTTTTCATATTTCTTTCATTTTCTCAATATTCCTGACGATTTGCAACCCCCAGATTGCAAGAATTTCCTGATTACCCTTACTATTGGCGATGAGATTGGGTTTTTCAGAAGAGCGATAAGCGAAGCTACCATCAAAAGAATGAACGAAACAACTTTATTTAAATCAAAAACTTCAACCAGATCGAGCTACTATCCTCTGAGTGTGGCACCAATGATGGATAGAACCGATCGTCATTATCGGTATTTTATGCGACAAATAACCCGCAGAACCTTGCTTTATACCGAAATGGTGACGACTGCGGCAATCATGCATGGAGATAGAGAGAAACTTTTAGGCTTTTCACCAGAAGAAAAACCGCTAGTTTTGCAAGTTGGGGGAGATAAACCCAAAGAACTCGCAGAATGTGCCAAAATTGCCGCAGAAATGGGTTATGACGAGATAAATTTAAATGTAGGTTGTCCGAGCGATCGCGTTCAAGATGGGAATTTTGGTGCGTGTTTAATGGCACAACCACAAAAAGTGGCGGAATGTGTTGCGGCAATGATTACGGCTGCGGATATTCCCGTTAGTGTTAAACATAGAATCGGAATTGACGAGTGCGATCGCTATGAAGATATGGCAAATTTTATCAGTATAGTTGCTGAATCTGGATGTAAAATATTTAATGTTCATGCTCGCAAAGCTTGGTTAAAAGGATTAAGTCCCAAAGAAAATCGTGATGTTCCACCTTTGCGCTATGCTGACGTACATCGTCTCAAAGTCGAATTTCCCGATTTATTTATTGAAATCAATGGTGGATTAGTAAATTTAGAACAAATCCGCGAACAATTGCAATTTGTTGATGCTGTAATGATTGGACGTGCAGCATATGATAATCCCTATCTTTTTGCAGTAGCAGACTCGGAATTTTACGGTGAAAATACAGTTTCACTAACACGTCATCAAGTCGTGGAAGCGATGTTTCCTTATATAGATAAATGGGCAGCGAAAGGATTGAAATTGAATAAAATTACCCGTCATATGTTGCAATTATTTGCTGGACAACCTGGAACTCGTGCATGGAAACAGCATATTACTGAACATTCTTATCGTGTTGGTGTAGATTCAAAAGTTATCGCACAAGCGTTAGCTTTAGTTGCAAAGCCCACGAAAACAGAGAGCATCCCAAATGTTTAAAAACAAAATTGGAATGCTCACAAAATGAATCATCCTGTGTTGTCATGCTGTAGCTTGCTACTTACAGAAGCCGCTTGCGCGTCTACCCGCAGGGTGGAACGAAGCATCTAGAACGAAGCATCTGGAACGAAACATCTGTATGAAATTCTATTCTGCGGAATGCAAGCAACAGAATGACTTGAGCATTTCTTTATGTGGGGTTCTCTTACTAAGAATTAATTATTTAATTGATTAATTTCCAACTCAGATAAACCTGTTAATCCTGCAACCTGTTGTACATTCATTCCTTGCTGTAATAAATTTGCTGCAACTTGTTTTAATTGCAATTCGGCATTATCAGCACGTTGTTTTTCTTGTTCTGCACGTTGTTTTTCCTTTTCTGCACGTTGTTGTTCTTGTTCTGCAATTTCTTCAGAACTTAGTAATAATTGTCCGTCTAAAGTTGACCAGCGTAACCAAGTTGTATTTACACCTTTATAAATACCTTGCCAGTACATCTAGTACTGCAAAAAAATCTGGTTCTTTAAAGTCTTTATTGCGTAATTGTTCCGCACTATAGTATACAAACATATTTCCACCAACGAAACCGTCTTCCCGTTGGTTAAACCAAAGCGATAAAGTATCAATTAATAATTCCATTTGGACTTTATGTCTTTGGCTTTCCATGTTTGTGTCGTCGTCGTATGGTAAATCTAGCTGGGTTGGTAATGTTAAGCTAATTTTAGATGGTATGGTGCCTGTCATGACGTTTATGCTGCACGTGCGACTAGTATTTATATAATATCTCTGACTTATTCAAAAATTCAGGGATATGAATATTATTTTTTTAATTAATTTTTTTTAGTTCATTTTTTTGATTAACGTTTTTTGCAAATTCTCATGTATCCAGCACCAAATAATAATCCAATCCCATGCATCCAGTAGGCAATGCTAAATTGATTTGCACCAGATGGAGGAATATTTAAGCTACCAATGCCGTAAAAAAATTGTTGTATGAACCACCAAAATAGATAATAGAAAGCAGGAATTTGTACAGGAATAAATACGACTAATAATGGCAAAACTGAATCTATTTTGACTTTGGGAAACTTGAAAATATACGCTCCTAAAATAGATGCGATCGCACCATTTCCACCAATTAAGGGTACAGTCAAATTTGGTTCGACTAAAACTTGCAATAAACCTGTTAATATTCCTCCAGTTAGGTAAATTAATAAAAATTGGCAATGACCAATAATTTTTTCGAGTGTATTCCCAAAAACCCATAAAAACAGTAGATTCCCCAAGATTTGAGCAAAACTGCTATGTAGAAACATTCCTGTGAAAATTCCCGTCGAAGACATTATTACAGCAACCCATGCGGCAGAATTCCCTGATATTGCTGCTGCGATCGCATTAGTAATACCAGCTGGTATTAACCCTAAATGATTAATGGTATATCCAAGTTCATTCCCAAGTCCATTTCCTAATTCTAATTTCAGTTCCCATAAAAATAAACCAATGCTTATTCCAATCAAAACATATGTGATATAAGGCTTTTTATGTGCAAACAAAAATATATTATCGCCAATAGGAATCATATTGATTTTGGATTTTGGATTTTGGATTTTGGATTTTGAATTTTGGATTTTGGATTTTCGTAGAGACATTCCGGTGGAATGTCTCATCTTTTATTGAATTATATTTTATTGACAATATTTTTAATCTTAGATTTTAGGTTTGTTAATTATTAATAGTTAATAGTTGAACGTGGCTAATTTCCCCTTTCCCCTTAACCTGTGTCAAAATTAAAATGTTAATACTAAAATTAGATGTATCACACACACTGTAACCAAATGTTGGGAAACACACTAGTTGGACGTTACCAAATCATTAGTAACCTTGGTGGTGGAGGATTTGGTGAAACTTATATTGCTTGTGATACTCAACTTCCGGGTACACCACAATGTGTTGTCAAGAAACTTAAACCACAGTCGAATGATCCAGAAACCTTGCAAACAGCCAGGAGATTATTTAATACAGAAGCTCAAGTATTATACCAGTTAGGAAATTGCGATCGCCAAAGCTTAACTGCCTCTATGTGCCGCATTCCTCAACTTTTGGCTTATTTTGAGGAAAATCAAGAATTTTACTTGGTACAGGAGTTTATTGAGGGTAATGACCTTAGTAATGAGTTAATACCAGGAAAAGTATTTAGTCAAGAAGAAGTAATTTTATTTTTACAAGAAATTTTAGAAATTTTAGAATTTGTTCATCAAAAACAAGTTATTCATCGTGATATCAATCCCCGGAATATTCTCAGACGCAAATTAGATAATAAATTAGTTTTAATTGATTTTGGTGCTGTTAAACAAATTACGACAAATATTGTCAATTATCAAAGCCAAAAGTTTACAGTTGCTATCGGTACTCCAGGCTATATTCCTAGCGAACAAGCTATGGGAAATCCAAAGTTAAGTAGCGATATTTATGGGATTGGGATAATTGCCATTCAAGCACTTACGGGTTTATCACCAGAACAATTTGAACATGACATTGATACTAATGAAATTACTTGGCAGCAAGCAAATGTAACTCCAGAATTTGCAAAAATTATCGATAAAATGGTGCAATATGACTTTCGCGATCGCTTTCCTTCAGCAAGGGAAGCATTACAAGCACTAAAAGGTTTAAGCTTAAGTAATAGTTCTTCTTCAGTAACCATCGCGTTAGCTCCTGCGTCTCCTTTAGTACCAGTAAATTTTAAATCGAAATCACCAGCTAAACCCATCAATAAAAGAGCGATCGCAATCAAATCATTTACAGGGATTGCTTTAATTGGTGTAATTACAACTGGTGTTTTTTTTGTTTTAGATGCAATCAAATCCACTAATTCCGCAGAACTCTACAAACAAGCAAATACATTATACGATTTACAACGCTATCAAGAAGCTTTAAACACATATGAACAAGCGGTTGAAATTCGCGGTGATTATGCTGATGCTTGGAATGGAAAAGGCAAAGCTTTATATGAATTAAAAAAATATCAAGATGCTTTGATTGCTTATGATAAATCAATTCAATTAAACCCAACATTCTTTGATGCTTGGCGCGGTAGAGGGTTCACATTAGCTAAATTACATCGATATAATGAAGCAATTAGCTCCTATGATAAGGCTTTGGGAATACAGGAAAAAGATGCGGAAATATGGAATGCAAAAGGTGAAGTTTTCAGCAAAATTCAGCGCTATGATGATGCAATAAAATCATATGATAAAGCTGTAGATTTAAAGTCAGATTATACCCTACCTTGGTACAATAAAGGGCAATTGTTACATACTTTAAAGCGTTATGATGATGCGATAAAATCTTACGATCGCGCAATTGAATATCAACCCAGTTATGAAAATGCTTGGTATGGTAAAGGTAACGCTCTAGTTAATTTACAGCGCTATCAAGATGCATATAATGCCTATGATAAAGCAGTACAAATTAAACCAGATTTTTCTTCAGCTTGGTTTTCACGGGGAAATGTATTACTAAAAATGAGTCGATATCCGGAAGCAATTGATTCATTCAATGAAGTAGTTAAATATAGTCCCAATAACTATCAAGCATGGTATAGTCTCGGTTGGTCATTACATCAAGTACAGCGTTATCAAGAAGCGGTAGATTCTTTTAATAAAGCTACTGGAATTAAACGTAATGCTTACCAAGCATGGTATAGTCGCGGGAATTCACTCTATAATTTAAAGCGATATGATGAGGCAATTTCCTCTTATAATCGTGCAGTTCGATATAAACCAGACCATTATGAAAGTTGGTACAGTCGCGGAAATGCATTCTTAAATTTACAGCGATTTCAAGACGCTATAACATCCTATGAAAAAGCTATTAAAATTAAACCAGATTATCAGCAAGCAATTAATGCCCTTAACCAAGCAAAATCAAAGTTAGTGACACCAAAAGATATAATAAAAAAAGAGGATTCAGGAGTGACATCGAATCCTCAAAATAATGCTTAATAGGAGTTAGGAGTTATTTTTCCTTGCTAATTCCCAATGCTCAATTCCCAATTCCCAATTACCAATGCCCAATTACCGAATATTAACTTCCTGCATTAAATCACCAGGTTGAAAATCTTGGAGTTTGGTAGAAGACTCACCACGAATAAATGAGTTTTTCATATTACTTGGTATCACCAATGGCGAAGTCTTAAGATTATTCAAAATAGTTGATGTTTTTGATGTTGCTATTTTTTGTCCTTCGCTAGCGATGCGCTGCTTTTGAGTATATTCAACTAGCTTTGCTTGTGCAGTTGTGTATACATAGGCATCATTAGGGATTTGTTCAAGGAATTTTACCGCAGTGGCAAAATCGCGATCGCTTGCTTTGTTGTAAGCTTCCTGTAACAGATATGCGGCACGAACTTGATGTTTTTCGGTGTACTCAGCAATTTTTTGTTCGACAACTCCATTGGTTTCAGGTTGTCTAGGTACTTGATTGAGATAAGTTAATGCGGTATTAAAATCTTTCGCAGCAGCTTTTTCATAAGCTTTAGCTAATAAATCCTTTCCTTGAACTTCAATTTTGCCTTTTGCTTGTGCAACTAATCGATCGGTTTTAGATTGCCAATATAATATATCCGGTACTTGAGGTGCAGCTTGCAATACCTCAGACCATTTTCCATCAGACATGGCTTTTTCAGCATGATTATACTTTTCTGCCGCTACCCGCCATTGTTGCTGCCATTCTTGAATGGTTGCTTGGGCTTCAGGATAAACATTACTGTGGGAAGGGATAGACTTTGCCAGTGCGATCGCACCATCCAAATCCCCAGATTGATATTCTTCCGTCGCTTTATATAAAGTCTCGGTTTCCGAATATGCAGGAGAACTATTGAGTAAGGAATATACACCAAATCCCATGACTACTGAGTTTGCCAGTAATCCCACTCTTACCCCTGTAAGCAATGGTGAGGGTTTAGATTTTTCCAAATCCAAACTATTATTGACTGGTGCGTACCAATTTTTGGTTTCCTCAATCACCGTATATTCAGCTTCGACAGTGTGAAGATGCTCTTCCATTGGCATTTGTCGCAACACGTATAATACATCCGATACCGACTGAAGTCGTAGTTGATGATCGTAACGGATCATTTGAGTAATCGCAGCAGCCAAATAATCACTAATCTGTAATTGAGGCAAAAGCCAATTAATTTCATTAGTTTTGGGATCGACTTTCAACTGTAACGGAGTCAACCCCGTTAAAGCTTGAATCGCAATCATTCCCAATGCATACATGTCGCTATTGGGTTTGGTTTGACCGATAAATTGCTCTGGTGGAATATATCCCAAGGAAGTTACCGGAATTCGATAAATTGGTAATACCGAATCAGAACCAAAATCAACAGGTTGAATCGAACCAAAATCAATCAAAACTAATTTTCCATCACTTACCCGTCGAATTAAATTCTCAGGTTTGATATCGCAATGAATCACACCTTGGGAGTGAATGAAATCGAGAATCTCTAAAACATCGATCAAAAATCGAACTACTTCATTTTCACCCCAGAAATAGCCAAAACTGCGATTCAAAGGCAGTTCAGCACTGAGTGAATGTCCTTCAATAAACTCTTGCACTAAATAAAAGCGCTCGTGTTCTTCAAAGCAAGCAATCAATTCGGGAATCTGATTGTGGTGTCCTAACTGTCTCAGGGTTTGCGTCTCCGTTAGAAACCGCAACCTCAATGTATCCAAATGGCTTGGGTGGGAATTAGTCACTTTTAACTGTTTGATAACACACTTCGGATTTTCTGGGTGGTCAACATCTACAGCTATATATGTCTGTCCAAATACCCCAGCACCGAGGCTTTGGACGATTTGGTAACGTCCTTGTAATACTTTACCGATCATGTGGTGGGTCATGAGTTGGTTACTTAGTCACTCTTGTTTCTTTTTTCTGACAAAGCACCCTGATTCCGGAAATACTTGTAAAATCGATACACTGAAACTTGATTTACGAAAGCAACACAATTATGCTAGCCAGTTTTACGGCTATTTTCATCTTAACTTTGTATTGTCAATCACATCTACAAGGCTGATGGGCTATGTATTTAATGTTTCACCTATTGTTAAATACAAGTAACATTCCGAACTAAGAACATGTGACAGTTTTCATCACTGGTATAGCAATTTTATCTAGCAATTAAAAAACTATAATTCACGCCTTTATCAGAAGATGTATCAGAAATCAAGTATTCCCCGCTTCATTACTTAAATCATGCGATCGCATCTCGAATATTCACCCTTTCCTAAGTGCGAGTTACCTAACTCCTAACTTTCATCTTTATAAACTTCTCTACGATGGGGAGCATCCCAATTTATCTGGGGAATAGACCTAAATCCCCACAGCTTTGTCAAACCGCAACATTTCCAAACTGCGATCGCATTAAGCTATTGTCCAATCTTCTATTTGTAAATGAGGCACTTTTGCAAAATCTTTAGTATTGCGTGTAACCAAAATACCGTTTATGGAAAGTGTAATTGCGGCAATACGTAAATCTCTTGTGCCAATACGAATTCTTTGACTAATTAATTCTCTATAAAAGTTGTAAGCAAGTTGGTCAAAATCAAGCAAATTGAGCTGATTAAGGTATTCTACTCTATCTCTTAATCCTTTGTAAGCAAATATCAGTTTTTCAGATTGGGAAGGTTGGTCGTTATATTTATTAATAACGTTCAGCCATCCTTTAGTTTGCTCCTCCAATGTCACTATTGTTATGGTCAAATTTGCAGGATTCATTTCATTGAAACGCTGTTTTACATTTGGATGTTCTCTTTGAAGAAGTGATAAATGATCTGTATCCAGCACCCATATTAATGTCACCCTAACTCATCCTCTATATCGAGTTGCTCATAATATTCTTCCATTTTTTTGTCAAGTTGATAGCGTTCTGCTTCTATTTCAGCTATTACCTCGTCAACGAGTGGATTATCCTTGTACATACCAGCTATTTTCGTCCAAGGGTTTTCAATTTGGGCAGATTCAAGTTGAGGAGATTCAATTGTGACAGTAACTATTTTTGAGTCTTTCAAACGTGCTTGCAAAAGTTGTTGTAATTTTTCCACAGCTTCATTTTCAGTTTTACCTGAGCTTTTACAATCTAATAGTCCCAACATGACTGCCCTAAATGTGCCATCTTGCTTTTTTTCAATCAGCACATTGTAAGTAAGCTTAGAACTGTCAGTTGGAGAACTTATCAAAGGACTAAAACTAACCATATCTTTTTACTTTGATCTATAAATAATTTTCATCATAAAGTATTTGCAGTCTTGCTAATAGAATATAAAGCAGGCTATCGCTCAGTTGCCACTACACAATTACAACCAATAAGTTATACCGCTAAATCCCCACTGCTTTATCAAACCGCAACATTTCCAAACTGCGATCGCCATAAACTCCTTCGATTTGCTGACGACAGCAATCTATGGCAAAGTCGTTTAGTTCTTCGGGTTCAATTCCGTACATTTCCTCGAATACGTCGCTTTGCACTCGACAAAAACGCGGACGCTTTTCATAAATCTGACATTCGCGGGTTTCTTGGTCTAAGTTGATACACCATCCACCTTCGCCAACCATACTGAGATATTCTTCTAATTCTTCTGGATTTAGATATAAGTCCAAGTCTGGACGTTCTTCAGGATTGAGATTGCAGCAAGCACCGCAATTTTTTATACATTGCCAAGTAGCCATGATTTTATTATTTGGGGATTGGGGATTGGGAAATCAATGTTATATTTTCTTATAGTTTTGTTAAGTAAATTAAAAGCGATCGCATATAGCCGGATATGATTAGATTCTAGGATACGTAACTGTGTTATTTAACTTTTTAAGACAAGTTTGGAGGAAATAAATGTTTGAGGCTTTGGGAAACATTAATTGGGAAGTGGTTTTTCAGTTGACTTCGATTGCTCTAATCGTGTTAGCTGGTCCAATCGTTATTTTCCTTCTGGCTTTCCGCAATGGGGATTTGTAATAGTTTTTGTCAACGTTAAATATGTTCACTACTATTTAAAGCTTGAATTGCAGTTTGAACAATGCTGTCGTAAGGGGGTTGAGAAATATCAACCTCTTTTGCGTCTTGACGGCTAGTTCCCAGAAGTCCGATATTACCGCTTTGTGGTATTGCTAAAACTTTAGCTTCGGAATTTTTAATTCTCAGTTCCTGTGTGGAACCGTTTTTGTAGATACCGCAGGTATATTGGCGATTTTGATGTGTAAAAGTGATGCCTCGTTTGTTGGATGTTGATATTAATGATAGTAGAGCTTTTGGGGCTTGATTTGGTTGTCTAGCACCGACTATTTCGAGTTCGATGTTGGTTTCCCCATTAAAGGTATTTTCGCGCAGTTTGTAGGCGATATCAATATAGGCTGGTATGGGACAATATTCTTTCCATCGCCATGCGATCGCTTTGATTGTGTAACGTACATTATCGATGGTTTGGGCTAAAGTCATTTTAATATGATTTTTGCCGATGGTGGCTTGTTCGACGACGCGGACATTGGGAGTCCAAAATACTGGATCGGGGTTTTCGATACCGCAGGGTTCTAATGTATTCAGTTGCTGGTAAAGTACCCGATCGATTTGATTAAGGTTTGCTAATGCGTCAATTTTAATCAGGGGTTTGAGATGTTGGAGTTCGAGACATTGATTCGCAAATTCTGATAGACGCGTTCGCAACAGCGACTCCCTGGAGTCTCGCACTTCTGCTAAATTATCAGCAGGTATAGAAAAACCTCCGGCTGCTCTATGTCCACCGTATTTACCGAGCAAATCGTGGCAAAATTCTAGCGCTTCAAACACATTAAATTCGGGAATACTTCGTGCCGAGCCGCGAATATCTCCATTTTCTTCGTATGTCCCAATAAATACAGGCACACCGTAACGTTCGACTAACCGTGATGCCACAATCCCAATTACACCATGATGCCAGCCATTGTTAATTACAACTAATACCCTGTCATCCTTGAGAGATAGGAGAAAATTTTCTTCAACAATTGCGATCGCTTCCTGTTCAATTTGCTGACACATTTCCTGACGACGAGCGTTAACACCTTCACACTGCATTGCTCGTTCCAGCGCGATTCCCATATCATCAGTTGTCAACAATTCTATAATAATTTGTGGATCAGATATTCTGCCAATCGCATTAATTCGGGGTCCAAGACGAAAACCGATATCTTCGGGTTTTAATGATTTGGGATTTTTAGATTGAGATTGGGCAGTGGGCATTGGGGATTGGGCATTGGGAATAGAGTTAGAGTATTTATGATTCTCTCCTTGCCTCTCCTTCTCAGTGTTTCCCTTGGCAATTTCCCCGACTCCAACACCAGCCATTTGAATCAAAGCTTGAATTCCAGCTAGTTTTGATTTGGGTAACTGCTGCAAACCACGTTTAACCCAACGACGGTTAACCCCTGTTAAAGGTGCTAAATCTGCAATAGTTCCCAAAGTGAAAAGCTCCAGCATCGGCTTGAGAATGCCAGAATTAGCTTGTCCGAGTTGCTGCGCGAGGGAAACCGCCAAAATGTAAGCAACACCCACACCAGCGACACCACGATAGGGGGAATCTTCGCGGATGAGTTTGGGGTTTAGTATGGCATTGGCTGGGGGTAATTTTTGGGGAACGTCGTGGTGGTCTGTGATAATAACTTTTATACCAAGTTCGCGGGCACGGGCGACAGGTTCGTATGCAGAGATACCGTTATCTACAGTCAGAATTAACTCGACACCTTCTTTATGGAACTCTTCAACAATGCGTTTATTGATACCATAACCATCGTGCATTCGACTAGGAATCGCATAATCAACCTGTGCCCCCAACCAGCGTAAACTACGTAATAATAAAGCCGTACTAGTCATGCCATCAGCATCGTAATCACCGCAAATAGCGATTTTAGTTTGGGATGCGATCGCAGTTTGCAAAAGTTCTAAACTCAGCGCTAAATCGGGAAAATCAACTAATGGTGAAGGTAAATTTAGAGATTCCGGTTCTAGAAAGATTTGTGCGGGTTCTGCTGATTCAATCCCGCGATTGATTAATAATTGGCTAATAATCGGCGATAAATTAAATTTATTGGCTAATTCCTGAGCTAAATCGGGCTTTTGCGGATATATGTACCAGCGTTGATTGGGTAAACGTCGGCTATTATTTATCGGTGAAGGAGAAGTAGATTTATTAAACATCAAAAATAAAGTTAGGAATTAGGAATGTAGAGACGCGATATATCGCGTCTTTATGGGAATTATGAGTTATGAGTTACAGAAATTTAAATTTGAGCAAAGTAGACTCTTTATCCGCATTTATCCGCGTTTATCTGCGGTTATCTGCGGTTTTTATATCTATATGTAACTCCCCACTCCTCAGCATTAACCCTTAACCATTAACTCATAACTCTTGCCAATTAACTCCTAACTTTTGCTACATCTTATAAAACATTAACTATTCCATCATCGCGCAAATAAACCGAGCGATCGCCTGGTTGATACCAATTAGGACGCAATTCAACCCGCAACGTCGCTACATTCGGTTTCGAGAGCTTTGCAGTCAATGCTCTTCCTGTCTCATCCCAAAACAGCAGAGACATATTTGGTTCCGTTACCTGTGCTTGCTCGAACTTCAATACTTGTCCAGGTTGAATTTGAATAAAATCAGAAGATTCCACCTTCTGTAATTTCAACGTCCTTGGAGTGCTATTTACAACTTCCACACGGACTAATTGACCGGGGACAAACTGAAGTGGACGTTTACCGCACTTCGAGGCACAGGTTTGAGCCGAAGCTATATTTTGATTCTCAAACGCTCCTAATAGCAGCGTTGTCGCGATTAAAGTGGCAGATACTAACTTCAACATAAATATAGAATTAGAAAGAACCAAGTTTCTCAAAAATTTCTCAAAATTCAATGTGAAATTTGATACTTCAGGCTAACATTCCAATTTATATTTTGGGAACAGTGCATAAGCATCAACCAACTAAAGACTCAGATATCAATGAGTATTTATACTGAATTAATTAAGATAAATAGACATCTTCGGAAAAAATTAGAGACGCGATCGGATAACTTGGATGCGATCGCATTCATTCCACTTCTTTGAAGAATATCGCCTGATTGCGTCAGAAGTCGGGGAAATTGAGATTAGTTTTTCGCTTCCAATCGCTGTAACTGTTTCTTTGCCCATTCCCGCAATTTTTCATCGGGGTCATTTTGGGTGCGATCGCGTAACAGCGACAATACCTGTGGATGTTTGGGGTAATGTTTGAGAATTAACTCCAGTGCAGTTTGACGAGGATTGGTTTTAAAGTGACGTAAAAATTCATCTGAACTAGTTGGAAATGGGTCATTAATTGCAACATGGCAAAATAATTCCAAAATTCCTGCTTCATTTTTGTAATTGCGGGCTAATTCCTCTACCGCAGCGCGTCGCACAGACTCATCATCATCAGTTTGAGCGCGTTGTTTTAAGATGGGTAAAGTATCGGGATCATCTTTGAAATTGCGGGCTAATTCCTCTACCGCAGCACCTCGCACAGACTCATCATCATCAGTTTGAGCTATTTGTTTCAAGATGGGTAAAGTATCGGGGTCATCTTTGTAATTGCGGGCTAACTCCTTTACCGCAGTACGTCGCACATTCCAATTATGTCCAGTTTGAGCGCATTGTTTTAGCCAAGGTAGGATGTCAGGATCATCCTTGATGCGGGCTAATTCCTCTACAGCAACACGTCGCACAGGAAAGTTGTTTTTATAAAAACTAAAATCAAAAATGGCATGATTGTCATAAAAGTTGTCATCAGTTTGAGCAAATTGTTTCAACCAGGATAGAGTATCGGGATTATCTTTGTAATTGCGAGCGAATTCCTGTACCGCAGCACGTTGCACAGACGAGTCATCATCAGTTTGAGCTAGTTGTTTCAACCAGGGTAGGGTATCGGGGTCATCGTTCCATGTGGTAACTATAGTTGTTACTGCCAAAGTCCGAATTTCTGTAACCTTTTTATTATCATCATACTCATGCACTTCATCAGAATCATCCTCGCTGTAGGTAACAATATCAATATCATCGCGATAAAACCCATAACCAGTTAAATTATTAATAACTGCAAACAACTTTCTATCTTGAGCATAAATATCCCGATTTTTCCTTTCTCTAACTTCAGCCAAACATCCTGCTGCTAGAAATAAATTGCTAAACTTCTTCCCTTCCCCATCAATCCCCATCAAATAATCAATAATCTCGGCAACAAATTTAACGTTAATTACTCCAGCAATTAACCGTAATACCTCATGCCAGCTTTCATCATGCCAATGCTGACCAAAAACTTCAGTTTTAAGTTGTTCTAAAGTCAATTCTTTCTTACTTTCAAATAACTCACGAAAAGCTTCAGCACAAAAATATTCTAAAAATGTCCGATGAACAAAGGCATAATAATTATCACCAGCATGACACAAAATAAAATTACGCTGACGCAACTCTTCAATTAAAACTTTTGCCGCTTCCCTGGCATCAAGCTTTGTATTTCCAATAGTTTCTAAATACCCTTGAAAAATCTGCTGTAAATCATTGCCATTAATTAAATTCCCCGTCAAGCCTTTTTCATTTGCCTGCATGTGATAAGCAACTTCCCGCAACATCGCTTGTTTGTCATTTAAATCAATCGAAAACCGAGACATTTTTACATTAGTTAAATTTCTTTCTGCATCCCATTGTTGTAACAATACTTCCGATGCTTTCTCATACAATGTGCTTCTATCCCGTGGCAATTCCCGATGACGGTTGAGTATTGCCATCATCGTTAATAATAGCGGATTCCCTGCGAGTTCTTTAATCGCTTTACTGCGCTCTATTCCCCTTTCTAACCGTGCTTTTTTATCTGCTGCATCGGTTTTGTCATTAAAGGTTAATTGATGCCATCTATTAATGAAATCCTGAATTTGCTCATCATCGAAATCCTGCAACATCAAGTGACGAAATTTACTATTACGAAATCGTTCATCTTTATAACCAATGACGCGAGAAGTCACGATTACCTGTACATCGGGATATTCATCGGTAAAGCGAATAATATCGTTAATAATATCTTCCCGTTGAGTTGGATTAAATACTTCATCCAACCCATCAAACATTACCAAAGCATTACCTTTTTTTAATTCATCGTGTAATTTTAATTGATTTAAATGACAAATTCTTCCCGATACATCATGTAAATATCCAAGAAAGTTGTTACAACGGTTCTCATTAAATTGTCGTGCATAAGTACGCAATTCAATCAATATCGGAATTGCTTGATTAAAGTAATTAGTTAATTTCGATTCTGCCCAATTTAGCGTCAAAAATTGTAATAAAGTTGATTTTCCTGCACCTGGATCACCTAAGATAACTAAATAGTTACGATTTAGCTTTTCGTTAATAATATCAATTACAGAACGAATTGGCGCTTCGATATAGCTTTTTTGATAGCGTTCCAACTCTTTTATATCCACATTTTCTGTTTCTTTACCCGTTTCTTGGAGATATTTTTGATATTCCTTACTCCGCTCAAATACGTGAGGTAAAATCTCCACACATTCACGCACATTTTGAGGGATAAAAACCTGCTGTAATCTCAGTTCGTTATATGCCGAACCGCTAGCATCGAGGGAATCTAACTTTAGACGACCATAATTTAGACGACCATAATTTTGACGAATACTTTCTTGATAGCATCGTAAATCAAAATCGATAGGAACACCAACCAATTCTTGAGTATTCTTTGCTGTTTTCTCAATTTGATGGGAATCAAATACATTCCTTAATTCATCTGACTCGCGAATAATAGCCTTAACTTTCTTGATATAGGGTTTATTTAACCGTTTCCAATCAAAATCTGCTGGAAATGCTAATAAATTTTGGTCATACCAAATTTTTTCTAACCTTTGAGTATCAATACTTTCACATTCAGGATCGAAAGCACTGCCTAATATGTCTTGAACTTCATCGATACGAAGAAACTTAGTTAAAGACGAATTATATTGTTTAACATCATCATCGCTTAAATCAGCAGCAATTAATTCATGCTGGAGAATTTTCAAAAATTCTGCGATCGCTTTACCAACAGCTATATCAATGTCCTCTTTTTTGAGCGACTGAAGAATATTCCCCGGTAAACCCTTAATCACATCTTTGAGGATATCCTTGAGCAAATCCTTACTCAAATCCTCAGCGAATTTCTGCATTACAGGAGTAAACAGAAACCCCACAGCAGTTTGAATACCCCATACCGCTAACCATTCCATAGCCAAATTTGATACTAGTATTTACGCGTATTGACTATGATTATACCGAAGTCTTCAAAAATGGAGACACAGCAAGGGACTTCCAGAAAATAAAATCTCCAAATTGTATATTTACCAACCGTATCATGCATAAGGGTGGGGAGACCCCACCCCTACAATATTGGAGGATTTATTTCTTGGTGTTCCCTAAGAGCGTGCTTATTAAATAATTCTTAAGCTTTAAAAGCCTTGAACTGTCATGCTGACCGGAGCGCTAGCGCAGTGTTCGCGCAGCGTGTCGCTTTGCGACTCAGCGCGTACGTTCCACCCTGCGGGAAGCAAGCTACAGAATGACATAATTTTATTTATAAACATTCTCTAATAGACCTACAATTTATTTTGAAACAGTTCGATAACCTGTTGCCAAGCATCAATTGCAGCTTCTTTATTTAAACTTGGATTCTGTGCTAAAAATGGATACTTATCGATGAAGAATCCAGCAAAAAATCCGTGTCCTGCGTCGTATCGAAATACACGATGATTGATTTGATTTTTCTGTAACTCTGCCTCGATTTTTTGATTTTCTTCCTGGGAAACTAATGAATCTCTCGTACCAAAAAAAGCGTAAATAGTACCTTTGATTTCCTTAGTTCGATTCAATGTTGGTATTTCTTCTCCATAAGAACTTGTTGTAATTCCACCACCGTAAAATGAAGCTGTAGCTTTGATATCTGGTAAAGTTGCAGCCATATAAGCAACGTGACCACCAAAACAAAAACCAATACAGCCAATGGAATCAGTTTTTACATTGGGTAAAGTTTTGAGATAGGTAATCGTAGCTTGAATATCGCTAAGTATTTCTTGATACTTAACTTGTTGATAATATTCCAAACCAAGCTGATAAGCTTCTGGACTATAGCCAATATCTTTTTCGCTAAACCCAAATTCAAAACCGGGGGCAATACGTTGATACATTGCAGGTGCGATCGCAATATATCCCTGTTGTGCTATTAATTCGGTAATATCCCGAATATTCTCATTTACACCAAAGATTTCTTGGAAAACAATAACTGCACCAAATGTTCCTTTACTAGCTGGTTGTGCTAAGTAAGCGTCGATTTGTAAGTCGTTATTAGGTATTTTGATATATGTTGTATTAATTTCAATGTTTTTCGTTGGCATTTTTCCATTGCTGCTCATAATTTTCAAAAGAGGAAAAGTAGAGCGATCGCTTTATTTTTCCTCAATTGGTGTGGAATGATGCTGTGTAATTAATTCTGTCTTACTACTTATACTAAAAATGCTTAAAATCTGGACTTTTTAGTTTAATCTATAAGCCTCTCTCCGCTATGCCTGACGGCAGGCTTACGCCAACGGAGAGGTACCCTGCGGGTAGGCACGAAGTGACTTCCAAAGGTAGCCGCTCCGCGTCTATGGAGAGGGGTTCTATATTAGTCAAGATTAAAGCAGTTCGCAGTATAAGTCCGAACTTATCGAATATTGTAAGGGCGAACGGCTGTTCGCCCTACCATATAAACTAAATTTGCATAAACTTTGACTATCAAAAGATATCAAAATCAACATCCTAGACCAATGCCCCATTCCCTAAAGATAATACCTTACCGTCGCGACAACTCGACTTTTTTTAGCTAATAAAGCCCTTTTCAAGAATAAAGTCGTTTGATTATGCAAAATACTTTCCCACCAATTGCGGGTAACAAAAGCAGGAATAATTACAGTTGTGAAAACACCAGGATGTTGAACTTCAAATTCGCTCACAAAATCCGAAATCGGCTCAATTAAAGAACGATATGGTGAATCAATAATTTCCAAAACAATATCAGACTCTAATTTTTGCCACTGTTGTTGTAACTTATCCCGATCTGTCGAACCAATATCAACGTGAACCGCAACTATTTCATCTGCAATACTACGTGCATAATCCAATGCTTCCACTGTTCCTCGGTTGAGTTGTCCAACTACCACCACTGCTGGATGGGTAACAACTTCCGGTTTGATTCTAGGTATATAGCTGCGAGGTTCTAATTCTTGGGTACTGAGACGTTCTGCCACATGTATATAATGACTGCGAATTGCCATAAATAGCGTTACTAAAATTGGTACAGTTACAACCACCATCCAAGCACCAAGTTTAAACTTAGTGGATACAATCACTCCCAACACTACCAAGGTAGCAACTGCACCTAAACCATTCATCAAAGCACTCGCAAACCATCCTGAACCCTTTTCGTTAAACCAGTGACGCACCATTCCCGCTTGCGAGAGGGTAAATGAAGTGAAAACACCTACCGCATACAAAGGAATCACAGCATTAACATCACCTTTGAAAATTACTACTAAAATTCCCGCACAGACACTCAACAAAATAATTCCATTCGAGTAAACTAACCGTTCTCCCAACAGGGTTAATTGTCGAGGTAAAAAGCCGTCACGTGCCAAAAAGTAACAAAGTCGGGGAAAATCTGCATAACTGGTATTTGCTGCCAGTATTAAAATCAGTAATGTGACAATTTGCAGAAAACCATAAAATAATCCCTGACCAAGAATCATCTTACCCAACTGAGAAACTAAGGTTTCTCCAAATTTGGGAATAATATGATAAATATTGGCTAAGTAAGTAATGCCGACAAACATTACTCCTAAAATCACACTTAAAAAAAGCAATGTTAAACGAGCATTTTGCCATTCTGGTTTCTTAAAAGCCAATACCCCATCAGATATTGCTTCTACCCCTGTCAAAGCTGTACATCCAGCCGAAAAAGCTCTCAAAACAAAAAACAAAGTGAGTCCTTCTGCAACCGGAATCGGTGGATAAGGTTCGGGAACAAACCCATTAGCTTGTTTAAACAAACCGAGAAAAATCAAGATAAAAACACTGACAATAAAAGCATAAGTTGGAATCATGAATATTTTTCCTGATTCCTTTACACCTCGAAGATTTGCCAGCATTAATAAGAAAATAAAAATCAAGCAAAGACTTACTGTAAATGGACGCAACTGAGGAACTAGGGAAGTAAGTGCAGCAGTACCCGCAGAAATACTCACTGTTACAGTCAAAATATAGTCAATCATCAATGATGCACCTGCCACAACTCCCGGATATAAACCCAGGTTCTCCCTTGCGACAATGTAGGAACCACCACCTTTAGGATAAGCACGGATGGTTTGGCGATAAGATAGTACCACTATGACTAGTAGCAAAATAATTGCCACTGCGATCGGCATAGATACAGCCAAAGCACCAGTTCCCGCAGCTACTAAAACCAGCAAAATCTCTTCCGTCGCATATGCAACTGAAGACAGCGCATCGGAAGACAAAACAGCAAGTGCTGCTGCATTACTCAACCTTTCCTCAGAATGTGCGCTCGTCGGTAGGGTTTTACCAAGCAAAAATTTTTTGATTTGGGGATAGAGGGACATATAAGGTCAAAGTCAACCTGATAACAATTGCTATCATCTTCATCGCAGCCAATTAATTAATCTGCTATAAAGATGAATATTACAATTGTCACAAATCTCTAACCAATTGATGGCGTTTTTTATCAGATAATTGGGTTGATTGAGTTAAGGACAATTTTTAAACTGGCTACAACACAAAAAAAATTGATTTATTTACTGATATGATTTTTTGTATTAATTGAATAAGGTTGACATTTTATAATGGGAGTGTGGCTTGATCTAAAAAATTTTAATGATATCCGATTATGATAATAATCAACTTTAAATTTAAAAATATAAAATAACCATACCACGAAATAAAATTTTTTTCTCAAAATCCGAAAAATTATTACAAAAAGAAACATTAGCCATCTTCAATGTAAAGTATGGCGTAATGCTTGACTACTATACATAAATCATACGTAATTTTTTTGAAGCGATCGATAAAAATCCGTCTTTTTTGCGTTTTTTACGGAATTCAGAGAATATGACGCGGCAATTTTTACTTACGAATTGGTGGAGTTGTCTTTTGATATGCATGATTACATTAAGCTAAGGAACGGGAATTTAATAACATGCAATTTTGCTCGAATATGAAATGGTACGTTACGCTCCGTTAAAATAACGTGAGTTCGAGAACATTGAGAATAATGCTTTTTAGGGGTTTATGTGGGTTAGAGAAACCCGGTTTCTAGGTTTTTCGTACTAATTAGAGATGTCTCATGGGAGAGAAACCGGGTTTCTGCAAATAAAACTAGCGTTAACACAACAGCAATAAAGGGGGAGGAAAATCCACATTCCTAAAGAAGCTTTAATTGGGTATCATTCCCAACTGCTGACAAGGTATTTGCCATTTGCGAAGAATTATCGCTTTCTGTAACTTCCTGCCAATTTTCTTCATTTTCCGACATTAAATTATTTGCAGCTTCTAGCATCTTTATGGAAATTTCTTTCAAATCTTCACGATTATTTAAATAAGTTTTTAATGCTTCCATTGGGTCTATACTGCTACTTGCACTTAGTTCGGGAATGCGAGGACGTGCAAGCTGACTGATTAATTCGGGATTAATGGTGTAGGTATGGGCTTTGCTTAAGGCTTCGTGCAATGCCGAATTTTCGATTAAATCTAGCTGTTCGGAGCGTAGCTTATATATTAATCGAACTACCGCATCTTCAAGATTATGTTTCGCGATCGCTTTTATTATCGCAGCTTGTGGGTCTTCAATTTTGGAAACATCAAGTTCGATAGTCCGAAAAACCCTCACTTCTAGGGGGCAAAATTCCCAATCCACATTACCCCGTTCCAGTTCAACCATCACATAACCTTTATCTTCCTTCTCTTCGCTAAAATCAACCCGTTCAATGCTTCCTGGATAAACAACAGGTGGATTATTTTGTTTATTCAAATTTTGGTGTTTGTGAACATGTCCCAAAGCCACATAATCAAAACAATCGCGAACTAATAGGGAGAGAGGCAGGGTAAACCCTTTACCAACAGCTAAGTATCTTTCCGCACCCAAAGTTGCATTATCAGCCATCAGGTGAGCAAGTAGAACAGTCGGCACATCAGGATTCAGACGGCGTACCTCACCTTCGATAACCACCCGCAGCCTTTCTGTAAGGATTTGATTGACTTCCGACATTGACATGCCTTCAGTATCCTGCCGCGTCATCAGTGTCGAACGAGTCAACCAAGGCAGTGTTACCACTTGGACAGGACCACTTCGAGTTTGGATAAAATGAGTAGTTAAACTATCGCCAACAATAAATCCGGGCACACCCAGAGTACGGTAAATACAGAGACTAGCACCACCTTGCCCTTGGGAATGCTGATCGTGGTTTCCCACTAATAAAACCGTAGGAATATCAGCATCGACGAGACGACGAAATTGCGACGCAAAAGCCTCTTGAACGAATGGTGGAGGAGTTGCATCAGGAAAAGCATCACCACCGAATATAACCAAGTCTACAGGTTCTGCGATCGCGCGATCGATACATACCGACAGCGTGCGGACAAAATCCTCTAAACGGGTATTTAATCCTGTTTCTGGGTTCACACGTCCATGTGTGAAACCGCTTCCCATATGGATATCAGATAGATGAAGGATTTTAATCATTGGGATTGGGGATTGGGGATTGGGAATTGGGAATTGGGAATTGGGGATTGGGGATTGGGAATTGGGGATTGGATATTGGGATTGGATATTGGGAATTGGGGATTGGATATTGGGATTGGGAATTTAAAAATGTAGAGACGCGATATATCCCGTCTCTCTGCGATATATTAATATTTTATTTTCCAGAAATCCCTAACGTTCTGCTAGCATTTGGGATAATTCTCCATGCATTAATGCGATATTTGGATCGCGTTGGATAGCGTGGAAATAGCGTTGTCCTAAATCTGTACCTTCATTATCGGGTTGAAGTAGGTCTTTTGTTTGTGCTAAAAGTTCGCTTGGCTTTGCGATCGCTATAGCTTCCTTCGCAAATAAGACTTCATCGATGCGGACAATTAACTGTGAAATCTGATGCAACCAGTTGAACCACTCATGTCCAATGACTAGCCTTAAAAACTCACCGTTCGATTGGATTTGTCCGTACACTTGTTCATATACTATCCTTTCTGAGTCAAGTAACGCTTTGTGGAGTCGTAGCAGTAAATGCCTTACTTCCCGCAAGCGTTGGAGTGTAGAATCGGGGGATGGGTTGCTTGAAGACATCGAGTCAGAATGAAGCTAAACACTTTTCTGATTGTGTCACATCGCGGCTATAGTATAAATGTATCTTGAATACTTAATGTATAATCGTCTGAAAATTATCTTAGATACCGATCCAGGTGGTGATGATATTTTCGCCCTCCTCTGGATTTTAAGCTTGGTAAAACAAGGGTTTATGGAGCTAGTTGCAGTCACAACCGCACAGGGTAATGTGAATGCAAATGTTACCTTTGAATGTGCGAGTCAAGTATTAGGTTTAACAGGGTTTGCACAAATAGAAATTGGCAAAGGGGTAATATTTACATCAGCAGAAATTGAAGATGCTGCCTATATTCACGGTGTTGATGGGATGGGTGGTTTAGCGGCAACTTTACCAGCAGGAAAACATAAATATAGCACTGCACCGACTTCTGATGACTTGATAATTGAGAAGTTAAATGCCGAACCAGGGGAAATCACCTTAATTGCGATCGCGCCTTTAACTAATTTAGCAGCAGCCGAAACCAAATCTCCTGGTATCCTTAAAAAGGCTAAGGAAATTATCATTATGGGTGGTGCTTTTCGAGTATCAGGAAATGTCACATCCCATGCTGAATTTAATATTGGTTTTAATGCTGAAGCGGCAAAGGTAGTTTTTAATAGTCGTAATGATATTGTGATATTACCTTTGGATATCACCAGTCAATTAATTTTTACTCCAGAAATGGCAAAAGATGTTTCTCAAGTCAATCCTCAAAATCCGATTGCTAAATTTATTTTGGAATTAAATAATTTTCTCACCGAAAGTTCTTTAAATTACCGTCAAACTGAAGGAATAAAAGGTTTTTTAGTTCACGATGCGGCAACTATTGCTTATCTTTGTTACCCAGAAACATTACTCTTACAACGTGCGAGGGTAGAAGTGGAAACCCAAGGTACATTTACCAACGGACAAACAATATTTGACGATAGACATTATCCAAAAACAAACCCTAATGCATGGGTTTCATTACAAGTAGATGAAGCGAATTTATTAGCAAGTTTAGTTGAAGATTTGAAAGTTCTAATTTTAGGTGAAAATTAAATATAGGAATCCGGTTTGATTTTTGATAATATACGTAGGGGTGGGGTTTTCCCACCCTTAGTTACGAGTGATAGATAAATCTGTAACTTGGAATATTCTATTTTCTAAAAGTCCCTTAATATGAGACTAATATCCCAAAATTTTATAATTGAGGGATATCAAACCGATTTTTTTATATATCCAATAAAACAAAAAACTAAAGATTCCCAACTTATCCAAAGAAGCGGGAATCTCAACTTAATATTTTACGAATTAATTAAAAAACTCTAAAAATAAACGGATAGCGGAAAGCCTCATCAGGTTGGCTAAAACAATGTAATAACGCCAATACTGTCAAACCCCAATGAATCGCAAACCCAAGGGCAACAACAGGGAAGAATAAAATTCCGCCTAAACCAAAAGTAATAAAAGATATAATAGCCAATGGAACACCAATTAAAGTAGCCCAGAACCAAACATTTAGGTGAAAGTTCATAGATTCTTTGGCATTACTCTTAACAACTGGGTCATCAGAAATTATATTAATTATAATTGGAACTCCAATCGAAAATAATGTAGTGCTAAAGAAAATAGCCCCATGACATAGAGCGGATAGCAACTTACGTTTATCGTAATCAAATGAATTTTGCATTCTGCTGTCTCCTCAATAAGTTTTCTTGCTTTGCTGGATTTGGTTGTTTTTAATTTACTCTTTCTTACTTTGATTGTAACCAACATTAATCAAAACTTAGTACTGAAGTTTACCGTACATAGGCAGTTATGAAGCATTTGTTTTAGATAGCTTAACTTTCAAGAGGATTTCACGAAAATAGGTGATGAGGTTTACCGAACTAATTCGCCAAACTATACTCAAAACGGATAGAATATAAACCTTTGTCATGCTGACGAAGGTACGTTCCACGTTCCCGCAGGGTAGCATCTAAAAACTTTTAAGGTATTTGAAAGTATATTCTTAACCCGTTCTTAGTATACATAGTACGATAGTAACCAAAAAAGAATATATTACGAGAAAGTATAAGTCTTGTTTTCCCGCAACTACCATTACTGTATAGCAGCAATTCCTTCAATCGTAATAAACATAAATTAAACTAAAGCAAATGACTCAAACTCCAATCGAAAAAATTGAAATAAACTTGCGTGCAGAAGCACTAAACCAACGCAAAGCAGCTTTAGACGAACTAGCAGAATTTCCCCCAGAGGTTGCGATAAGCGAAGCTTAATGCCGGAGGCATATCGCAATATTAAACAAACTTGCCAAGGAAAATGATTTTGGATTGCGTAGATTAGCTGTCATCGGTTTGGGAAACCACAAAAATGCAGCTTCCTTTCAAGCATTACAAAATATCCTCGAAAACGAAAAAGATGATAGTGTTCTCGCAGAAGCAGCGATCGCATTACAGTATTCCCAGCAATCTCAAGCAAAAGAACTCATTGCCAAACTCCAGCAAGACGAACATTATCGAGTAGTAGCAGCAGCGCTAGAAGTTGCAGCAAGCTGGGATAATACTTAGTAAATATTATTTCTTAGGTATTAATTAATGTAGTTATTTCCTAAATTATCGTAAATGTTGCAGAAAATGATTTTTTTGGGTTTAATATAACCCGACTTCCTTTTTGCGCTTTTTCCCCAGCGCTATCAAAAATGACGGCTAGATAATATCCATGACAATCACATTTTCGGAAACACGAGACATCGAAGCAGCCCAAGTTGTCGTACTGTATAAAGTTAACCGTTGGTCATCAGTAAGAAAACCACAACTGCTATACCAAGCCCTAATTAATTCCCACTACCTAGTGTCAGCATGGGATGGTAAGCGCTTGGTTGGGATAGGTAATGCTATTTCCGATGGACACTTAGTAGTTTATTATCCCCACTTGCTTGTAGACCCAGATTACCAAGGGCTAGGTATCGGTACAGAGTTAGTCAATATGTTAACCAAGAAGTACGAAGGATTCCACATGCAAGTTTTAGTGGCAGACAATGAAGCAATTTCATTTTATGAAAAGTGCGGTTTTGTTAAAGCAGGGAATACCCAAGCAATGTGGATTTATGAAGTGAATGAACATTAATTTAGTTGGTTTTATTCAGATTAATATTAAATAACATCTATCAATTTTTTTTTCTTTCTCTGTGTCCTAATCAGGTTTATTTTTATATCTTTTCCCTTACCCCCTTTAACATAATAGTATGTCGAATTATTCTCAGAATAGTGATGGCAGCAAACAAATAAATGCAATTGTCGAAACTCCCCGTTTAATATTGAGGGAATTTACACCAGCAGATGTGACAGAATTAGCAACAATTATCGCGAAACCAGAAGTAATGCACTTTTCTCCAACAGGTTCAATATCCATCGAACAAACAGCCGCAAAAATGGCTTCCTTTATTGATTCCTATATTGAACGGGGATATGGAAAATGGGCAGTAATTGAGCGTCAAACTTGTCAATTAATTGGTTATAGTTGAATTGCAGTTGAAGAAATAGAAGGTAAACACGAAAATGAATTAGGTTATCGATTTGACCCAAATTTTTGGGGACAAGGTTTAGCAACAGAAGCAGCTATAGCTTGTTTAGAATATGCTTTGAATACGTTGAAATTAAAGTATGTATTGGGAATTGTCTATCCTGAGAATAAAGCATCTATCAGAGTTTTAGAAAAAATCGGTATGGAATTTGTTAAAGAATCATTGTGGTGTGAGGAAGTAGTTGAGATATATCGAAAAAATATAAATAAGTAAGATGCCTTAAATAAACATAACTATGTAAAAAAATATAAAAGAACCTAAACCCTCGCGTAGCATTCCGTGGAAGTAAGCTATCCAATGAAATAGTTATATATTTCCCCAGCGACTTACTTAGGAACGTGAATTTATTAACTTACAATTTTCGCTCATCGGCTAACCTGCGTAATTAAAAAAGTTTTGAACCAAATTTTGCACTTTATTTAATCCACGTTCCTTAGTGTTTAGTGAAAAAGTTTTATAATGCGATCGCAACCTATTAGGTTTGACTAGATAAAACAGGCTGATTAGTAGACACTACGTGTTCGATAATATCAACTGCTCTATTTAGCCCTCCCGAACTACGGATAGCCTCTTGTAACCTTAGGGCATTCTTTTTGTAAGAGTCTTCTGTTAGTACGCGCTTAATAGTGTCTCGCAGCTTAGGTACAGTCAAACTCAGCAGGTAACTGACAGATATGAGCCAGTTTACCGACAGCATCTTCACGCTTGATATAAGGTGGTAAATTCCATCGACGACGTTGATTTACTACTAAATCCCAAATTTTTAGTGATAAACGGTCAAGCAAAAAGTTACCTACTTGATTTCGCTTACGAGACCACCAAGCTTGATTGTTGCTCCAGGGCGTAAAATAGGGTGGAACTCTTTCTTCTCTATTAGTTAGCAGAGCATTAGATACAGTAACAAAGGGTATATTCACGAAGTCGGCAATGGTTCCACCAGCAGGTATTAGTTGGTCAACTAATAGGGCTTCTATGTTTGCCTTAGAAAGCGCTTCTGGGACTTCACGAAAAAGCATAGCTGTTTCTTTTTCCAGCCAATCGATTGTAAAACGCAACGCTGGTAATCCACTCATCTCACCCAATTTTTTATACATTGGTTGTAGACTTCCAAGCGGAAATTCAGCCTCTCCAATGGTGTAAAATTCTAAGCCAGCTTTCTGTACCTTAGTTTGGATATCGGGCATGTGAAATAATGTGACGCGATGACCGCGCCGTTGTAATTCTCTACCCAAAGCACACATTGGGTTGAGATGACCGATTGCAGCAGGACAAAGAATCCCAAAATGACTCATGGTAGATG
>NZ_NTFS01000189.1 GCF_002289455.1 Brunnivagina elsteri CCALA 953 | reverse complement strand
ATCTTAAATAATGAAGCATTGTTTAATAATTTATTGCGTTCACGCAATAAATGAATTCAGGCTAAAAACGAGAAGAAGACACTTAGATTTATGGTTACATAGATTTGTGCCTTGATAAAGAAATAGACATCTACAGAAATTAATTATTCGTTACCTGAAACCCTTGTCGTGCCTCCGCATTGCTATATCTCTATGTTTTTCCACTTTTATAGCTAAATTGGCAGACTAATAACAAATTTTGTACCCTTACCTGGATTTGACAAACAATCAATTTCTCCATCATGCTTATCAGCAATAATTTGTTGAGCGATCGCCAATCCTAACCCCGTACCTTTATTTACACCTTTAGTAGTAAATAAGTGGTCAAAAATATGTTCCTGAACTTCCTCGCTCATGCCAACACCATTATCGGCAATAATAATTTTTACTTGTTTTTCTGCTACAAAAGTTGTAATTGTAATCTGGTTGGGATTTGCTGTGATGTCCTCGAAACTACGACCTGCACCAGACTCATCTAAGGCATCAATAGCATTTGCCAAAATATTCATAAAAACTTGATTTAATTGACCAGGAAAACACTCTATTTCAGGTATATTTCCATACTCTGTAAATACCTCAATCGCTGGACGGTGTTCGTTTGCCTTGAGACGGTGCTTGAGAATTAAAATTGTGCTATCAATACCTTCATGTAAGTTAAATGGCTGCTTGTAGTCTCGATCTCCCCTAGAGAAAGTCCTTAAACTATTGCTAATATTTTTAATGCGATCGCAAGCCATTACCATTGAGTCAATCATTTTGGATAGGTCTTCTATGCAATAATCTAAATCGACTTCTTCGGCATGATTAATAATTTCTTCGTTAGCATTTGGGAAGCTTTTTTGATATAGCTGCAAGTGTTCGATAATATCACCAATATTTGGTTTCGCTTGTTTGAGGGTTGCTGAGATAAACCCCAGGGGATTATTCATTTCGTGAGCTATCCCTGCTACCAAATTACCCAGTGCTGACATTTTCTCGCTCTGAATCATTTGCAGTTGGGTATGTTGCAATTGCTGTAGGGATTGGGTTAATTCTGCGGTGCGTTCCTCCACCTGTTGTTCTAAAGTACGGGTGAGATGGGAAATTTTTAAGTGTAGCTTTAATCTGGCAATGACTTCTTCCTGTTGAAAGGGTTTGGTAATGTAGTCAACAGCACCAATTTCCAATCCTTTGACCTTATCCAAAGCATCAGATAAGGCTGTCATAAAAATAACTGGAATATGCTGAGTAATTGAATTAGCTTTTAACCGACGACAAGTTTCAAAGCCATCAATACCGGGCATCATCACATCTAAGATGATTAAATCGGGGTGAGCATATTCTGCTTGTTCAATTGCTGACTCCCCATCATTTGCCATCAGTGCTTTCCAGCCATGTCCCTGAATCGCTTCTGATAGCACTTTGAGATTATTCGGATTATCATCTACTAAAAGAATACGCATTGGTTTGACGAGAGTATCTTCTATCATTTCAGTGTTCCCTCAGCTACTAAGGATTTAATGAATTTACGTATTTT
Source organism: Brunnivagina elsteri CCALA 953 (assembly GCF_002289455.1). GTDB lineage: Bacteria > Cyanobacteriota > Cyanobacteriia > Cyanobacteriales > Nostocaceae > Brunnivagina > Brunnivagina elsteri. The sequence continues at coordinate 11,049 of NZ_NTFS01000189.1, read as the reverse complement.
TGCAGTTTGAAAGCTGGCAGTAAGTTTAGTTAACTCAGTGCCAAAGGGAACTAGTTGCTGGTTTTGGTCTACTTGGGTTTTTAACATTTCTTCAATCGCTGGAATATCTCCCATCATTGCCAAGTGATACAGTTGTTGCAAAACATCTTGGGATGGCAGCACTAATTCACCATTAGTAGCAGGTTCCGGTTGCGGTATAGATTGAGAAGATTTTTTGCTAGATTCTGCATAAGTCCAATCAATTTTGAGCAGCGATAGTAATCCATGCAGCAGGTCATCTCTCTGGAGGGGTTTCGGTATAAATGCAGCAGCACCTGCATCTAAACTTTGCTGGCGATTTTCCTCGAAGACGTTAGCACTGCAAACGATAATGGGAATAGACTTGGTTTGAGGATTTGCTTGCAGGTGAAGCATTACCTCAAAGCCATCCATATTCGGCATAGCTAAATCGAGTAAAATCATATCTGGCTTAGTTTCACTTATTAACTGCAATCCCTGTTTACCATCGCTAGCTTCTTGAACTTGACTACCTATTTCTTCCAGCAAACTGGTTAACATCAAACGGTGATTAGCATCATCATCAATAATGAGAATATTAGGTGCATTACCTTGAATGCCAATAATTTTTTCTTGCTTGGGGATACTTCCTTCTAAATGCCAATCTGGGGAAATCAATGCAGGTACTGTTACATCTAGCCAAAAAATGCTACCTTCACCTGGACTACTTTGTACTTGAATTTGGCTATCCATCAATGCCGCAATTCTTTGGCTAATTGTCAATCCCAAACCAGTACCTTCAGAACGCTGTCCAATTTCACCTACTTGTTCAAAAGGCAAAAAGATTTTTTCCATATGATCGGACGACATCCCAACTCCTGTATCCTCTATTTGGAAGCGAATTTTCGCAATTGGGAATTCAGTAGATTTTTGTTTGCTTTCTAATAACTCAACTTTAAACGTAACACCACCACTATTAGTAAATTTAATCGCATTACCCAGCAAATTGATTAACACTTGTCGCAATCGCTTTTCATCCGTTTCAATAGTAGATGGTAAGCGATCGCTAATTAAAATGTTAAAACCAATTCCTTTCTGTTCCGCTCGAATACCGCAAATTTCCGTCACACCATGTAGAAAACTTGGCAAATGAAGACTACTGGAGACTAATTCGAGTTTTCGTGCTTCAATTTTCGACAAATCGAGAATGTCATTAATTAGCATCAACAGGTGAGAACCACATTGATAAATAATGCTAACTCCTTCCCGATTTTTCTCCGTCAAGTTTGGCGAGCCTTGTAGCACCTGAGCAAAACCCAGGATACCATTGAGCGGCGTGCGTAGCTCGTGGCTCATATTAGCGAGAAACTCGCTTTTTGCATGGTTAGCAGCATCAGCAGCTTGCTTTGCCTCCAAAAGTTCATGAGTTCGTTCTTCGACTTTTGTCTCCAGAGTTTTAGAATAATCTAATAGCAGTTCGTTCGTTATTTCCAATTGCTGATTCGCTTCTTCTAACCTCTGCTGTTTATAGGCATTAGTTGTGGCAATGACACTGCTAATAAACGCAGTCAAAGCTGGTGTTACCGGAATCAGAACACCAAATAAAAATATTCCGTAGCTACCCCCTATCAACACCCCACTGGTGCTGATAGTTGCCCAAAGAATTTTACCACCAAGAATCTTGAACCTATTACCAAGACTCGCTAAATACCAACTTCCCGCAGAACCAATCCCAGACCAGAAAACAATCCAGAAAGACAGGAAACTCCCAGAAACGCCGTGTAAATTGGTTTTTCCTGTTTTTGCCCCCCGTACCAGTTGGAGGGCAATATTGGCATGAACAACCACACCTGGAGTCGGTTTTTGGGCAGAAAGCAAAGAGGAACTGAAAGGTGTACTAAAAAAATCATTGGTACTGGTAGCAGTTGAGCCAATAAATACCATGCGATCGCGCATCAAATCTGCCGGAATTTTTCCTGCCAACACATCACGCATGGAGACTTGACGAAATGCAGTTTCCGAACCATACCAGTTGAGCAAAATTTGATAACCCCCGACATCGGCATCACTATAACCAGCTTCTTGATTTTTCAGGGGTTGGTAAATAGCCTTACCCAATTGAAACTTTTGCTGTTTTTCGTCAACAGACTCTAAAGTTATTTTTTCAGTTTCCAGATACTTGAGTGCTACAAGGGTTGCCAGTCCCGCTTTGATTTTGCCATCTTCTTTTGCATCTTCAGATGTGAGTAAAGCTCGACGCACATGGCGATCGCCATCCAAAACCAAATCAGCTAATCCCACCTGGTCTTTTTTTTTCAGTTCTGGTGGTGGATTTACCCGCTCACCAGTGATTTTCTCTACTCCTATCAAATTGGGAGTAGTATCAAAGATTTGCACAAGTTGCTCATGACCAGTTCCTTCTGGCAAATCCCGATACAGGTCTAGTCCAATCGCACGGGGTTGTTGCGATCGGATTTTTTCGAGTAATTGTGCCAATGACCAATCTGGAACGGGCCATTTACCTACCGATTGAATATCGCGTTCGTCGATAGTGACAATTACGATTTCATCAGCTATTCTTTGTTGCGATTTGAATCGCACCCATTCATCGCGGAGTTTCCACTCAGGCAAATTAAAAAGTCCCAACGACTGCCCAACAATAACTGTCAGAGCAACACTGGGGGTAATAATCAAAATGCTGCGATTACGTTGGATAAAATCTCGAAATTTTTGCCACATGCCATACAGTTAATTTATTTTGATCCGCGTTAGAGTTGAACGCAACCCAATACATTTTAATTAATGTTGGGTTACGCAAAGCCTTCACCCAACCTACAAAACTATCTGGATATCTAATTCCCTCCCCTTTGCAAGGGGAGGGTTAGGTTGGGGTAATTTTATTTGGGGCAATTCGAGTACTTGTGTGTAAACCTTCACAAAAAAGGGAAGGACGATTTTTGCTTTGAAAAATCATCCCATCTTGCACAATCTACCTTAGTTTGCAGATGCCACTAACGGAGCTGTAACAATCTCTTTCAAGCTCACAGAGGTGAGAAGTTCTCCCCACTGCTTGATGATAGCTGGATTATTCGGTTGAGTTGTATGTAGTGCAGCCAATGTTGCCACACAGTCATACCACACACCATTTTTACCCAAAGCCTCTGCTCGTTTCATTGCATCTTGCTGCTGCATTGCTGTCACCAACTCTGCATTGGGCTGAATTCGTTCAATCCAACCATCTACGTAAGGTGTACTTGGACTCAATTGTCCATCCACTTTCAGAGCTAGAAACCATTGGTAGTTCTCGCCAACTTCTAAAGCAGGTGCATTGCTTGGTAATTTAACCGCAATTACTCCAACTTTCCCAGCCACGGGAATAGTCATCTGGTGGTGCATATTACCAGCTTTATCCTTGATACTGAACACAGCTTCTTTTGCTTCAGAAGTCGGAAGATAGACCATTACAGTCGGACGTTCAGATAAGGTTGTCCCATAGTAACTTTGGGGCATGAGTCCAATTAATGCTGCTGGACCAGATGCCGCGACAGTGGAAGGATTCAAGTAGTAAGTACCAACGCGGGAAGCTCCTCCACTTGCTTGCTGGGGAGTGCTGTTACCCTTGGCTGGAGTAAATAAATTACCTCTAGAAGCTCCACCACTTGCTTGTTTAGGCGCTCCTTGAGGTTTAAATAAATTACCTCTGGAAGCTCCACCACTTGCTTGTTTAGGCGCACTATTTCCTTTTCTCGGGGTAAATAAACTACCACGGGAAGCTCCTCCAGTTGCTGTACTAGGAGCGCCATTTCTGGCAGGTGGTCTAAATGTTACAGCATCGGCACTATTACATGCTGTGCTAGCGATGAGAGCGATGACGCTCAAGCTACTAATTAAATATCGGCGTTTCATAATGGTTCACCCATTGTTGCTAAGTTGTGATATTAAATACATTGATCTGATTCGATCTAAATCTGACTAAAAAGTCGTTTTTAACTCCAGACCCGAATTAATAGAGGTGTATTAGCTGTTATAAACGACTCCAAAAGGAAATGCCACGATGAAAATACGTTTGTTTTTCAACAATATATGCTAGTAATTTCACGTATTTAAATCCAGTTTCCAACTAAAACAAAGGCAGACCAAAAAAATGGATCGCGGAAATCAGTTTGGCGAATCAAATTGATTTGTGCTTGACGCAATGCTTCAGCTTTCGTAATTTTGGGTTGTCGTAGTTGTTCGTAGAAGAGAGTCATGAGGATTTCTGCGGCTTTGTCTTTGACGGGCCAGAGGGTGGCAATGGTGGAACGGGCACCCGATTTGACAGCTAAACCAGCCAATCCCAGGACAGCGCGATCGTCTCCAGTTGCGGTATCGCAAGCACTCAGTACCAACAATTCAATCGCTTTCGATGAATCCCCACTTCTATTTTTGAGGAGTTCAGACAATTCCTTGACATTAACTTGTCCATCCCACGTAAGTAAGTAGGTATCTTCGAGACGAGAACTAAATTGTCCGTGGGTTGCCAAGTGAACAATATCAGCATTCCCAGATTTGACGCGATCGCCTAATGCTTTACTGGTAAATTGCTGGTTCAGTAACAAATTAGATGGTACTGACTGGGATATTTTCTTCACTTCTGACTCCACAGCAGGTAAAGCAGCAAAACCAGAGCGGGATTCGCTAATACCAGCAACAATCGCATTAATTTTGTTTTGCTGGAATGAGTGAGCTGCCATCAGTTGCAATCCTGGTGAGAGGGCAACTGCATATTTTTCAATCAAATACTGTTTGCCATCATATAGGGCTGCCATCGGTATATTCCGCAACTTCCCATCCAAAACAAATACCAGCGTTTTGGTATCTTTAAAGGCTCCATCCTCTTCTGCCGGACGAATCAGCCAATCATAAATTTGTTGGGTAAATTTTTCCCTGTCTTTGGAATCGGAAACAGGGTTGATGGCAACCAACAAATTACCAAGAGTTTGTTCAATTTCAGCTTGAGATTTGCGTGTTACATAATAACGTAATGGTTTACCTGATTGGGAGATAATCGTTGCCAAGCGATCGGGTAAGATAATTGGGTAAATAACTGTTGCTGTGGTGTCAACTTTATCTATTTGTTGTGCTTTATCTAAGCAAGCTTCCCGGAAAAAGTTATCCAGTTCGGCAACTTGCAGAGATTCAATCAATTCACGAGCTTGCATTAGTTCTGTCTGACTCGGTTGCTCATCCAGAAGTAAACCCACCATTTCCCGGTAAACAGGTTCCACACTTTCTTTGAAAGAGAATTGGACATCAGGATTAACGGCAACCAAATCCCCCCGCAGTGATTTTAATGCCTTGACTGCTTCGGTATAGGCTGAAATTGCTTGCGTTTTATTACCTTGTTGTTTATATAACTTTCCTACCTGCCATGCCGATTGAGCAATAATATCGTCAGCTTGGATTTGACGGGCAATATTCAAAGATTTATCAGCTAATTCCTTTGCCTCACGAAATTGAGAATTGCGACTGTAAAGTTGTGCCCACTGATACAGTGCATGTGCTTCTGCGGGAGCATCCTGAATTTGTTGTGCAGACTTAACAGTAGCTGCCATGAGTTGCGCTAAATCTTTGCTTGGTAAAACTTGGTTGGGTTTTGCCAATTTATTTATGGTAGCTGCAAAATTAATTGCTGCATAAAGAGAATTATGGCTAGGTTGTAGTTCTCCTAACTGTTGCTGCAATTGAGGTGCAAGTGCGATCGCATATTCCAGTTTGTCATAATCTACCAATAACTTGAATCGAGCCAAACATGCTTGCAATAACTCATTCGGATTCGTAGCGGCTTTTTCGGCATCTTCAAAGTAATTTAATGCTACTTCGGGGTTTTGCAAATCAGAGGCATTTTTTCCCAGACTCGAAAGGATAGAACTTAACTGGGCTTTCGCTTGAATTGTATTAGCTGTAGCTAAACTTTGTTTTAAAACCTGCTGACTTTTACCATCACCGATCGCATGTAAAGCTAAACCCAGGGATCGCAATCCACTGACTTTAACTTCCGAATCCGGCATTGCTGCCATTTTTTGTGTTAATTGTTCTAACTGTTGTCTCGAACGACGATAAAATCCCAAACTTTGCAAAGCTTGTGCCTGGTTGATTTGACTACCCAGACTTCCCGTATTATCCCCAGCCTGCTCGTAGTATTTTTGAGCTTGCTGCCAAGTTGCGATCGCAGTTTCGGCTTTACCTGTACGCAGTTGTAAATTTGCCTGCGTATTCAGTATTTGTGCCCAGATAATCGCATCACCAGAGGGTTTAGCCGTTTGCAAAGTTTTTATGCTTTGTTCGATGGATTGTTGAGCAGGTTCCCACTGATTGAGTTCCTGTTGTGCCAGGGAAAGGTAACTTAAACTCAAGGCTTCATTAATGCGATCGCCTTGGTTCTGATATTGTTGTGCTGCACTTTGCCAAGCCGTAACAGCTTCTGCAAAACGTCCAGATTGGTAGAGGTTCCGTCCTTGTTCCAGTCCGTTGCTAGGTTGGGAAGCAGAGAGAACAGGGGTTGTTACGGGTGGAGATGCTTTTACTGGTGTAAAGGTAAATGCTAAACACAAACTTAAAATACTGAGGCTGACATAGAGCCAACGAGTTTGTTTCATTCCGAAAGCCATAATTAATCTAAGTGTAATTTGTTGAAAGATTGGTTACAGCACAAGTGTTTATAAAATCACTATATGTATAATGCCCAACTTCCGATCTTAACTATCAGTTGTTAAGCAATTCACTTACAATTAGGATGCTGTGTCATTCTGGATTAACCTATGACCACCTTCTTTTCCACAGATGCAGACTTAAATTTCCCCGACAGCGATGGCAAACCAATGGCAGACAATACCGAACAGTTTCGTTGGATTGTTCTAATTAAAGAAAATCTGGAAATTTTGTTTGCTAATGAACCTAATGTATTTGTGGCGGGAGATTTGCTATGGTTCCCAGTAAAATCGCGCTTAATTTCACCAGTTGCACCAGATGCAATGGTGGTGTTTGGTAGACCAAAAGGACGACGTGGTTCTTACAAACAGTGGCAAGAAGACAACATTGCCCCACAAGTGGTATACGAAATTCTCTCACCCAGCAATAATGCAGATGAGATGGAACGCAAGCTAGAGTTTTACCAAACCTACGGCGTGGAAGAATATTATCAGTATGACCCAGAACGGTACGAACTTAAAGGTTGGCGACGAGAAGGTCAACAGTTGCTACCAATTGCTCAAATCGATGGGTGGACGAGTCCTCGCTTGGGGATTCGGTTTGCATTGGGCAACCATGAACTCGTGATTTACCGACCAGATGGACGGCAATTTTTGAGTCCAGTGGAATTGAACCAACGAGCAGAACAAGCGGAACAACAATTGCAGGATATGCAAGCGCTGCTTCAGCAATACCGCGATCGCTTTGGGGAATTAGAGTAGTTAATTAACTTTTAGGAATCGCAGCACAGGTTAATACTTGTTGCACTTGAGTCGGAGATTTATCTGCAATTAATTCGACTTTCCCCTCTGCATTACGTCGCCAACTTGTGGCTTGAACCAGTGTTTCGGTCAATTGGGGTATTTGGGCTGTGACTGCGCTAGTTTTGCGATATGACGAGATGTCGCGGATATCAGACCAAGTGCGCGTAGCCCGTTGTAGATATCGCCCTTGTTTATAGTTCAAAAGGATTCAATAACTGCAAGCCCTCAATCCATTGAAAATCTCTGATATTTCGCGTGACTAGTTGATAATTGTGTGTTAATGCAGTTCCAGCAATAATGGCATCCCCCAAACTCATACGCTGTATCTGTCGTAGCGCTACTGCTCGCTCCAGTACGGGTTGAGAAATCGGAATAATTAGCGATACCGAGAAAAATTCTTCAAGAAACTGTCGTTCTATTTCGCTTAGACGATGATATCCCAATGTTTCTAAGTAGCTCAAAGCTGAAACCACAGGCTCATGTTCTGCAATAAACTCCCGTAAGGAGCCGTTTTCAGGTTGAGCAGCATAAATGATAATATTGCTATCCAAAAGCATTATTCATCTCGACCTGGAAGTTGCCGATCTTGCCGTACTTCCCTTTGCCAAACAACTGGATCGATTCCTGCAAAAGCTTGTGCTTGTGATAGCTTCTCCAATGCAGCAGCCATCCGTTGCCCACGCCCATTAGTTTCAGCAATTGGCTGTTCTTCCAATTGTTCTTCTAATATTGTCACTAAAACCTGAACTGGGCGATCGCCTCTCAAATTTTGCCCCGCATTGTCTTCCCATTTCAAAGAGTCACCTCTTAAGGTTGCTTTAAAGGTACGTAGCATAACTTTACCGTAATTTTGCTTCCTCCAATTCTCATTATAGAGTTTCTGGAGATTTGCTAATAATAAAATTACAAGAACTGTTCACTCCCAGGGGATGATTGATTATATATTAACTTTTGGTCACAGCAGCACAGGTTAATGATTGTTGCACATTGGCAGTAGCTTGATCTGCAATTAATTCGACTTTCCCCTCTGCATTACGTCGCCAACTTGTGGCTTGAACCAGTGTTTCGGTCAATTGGGGTATTTGGGCTGTGACTGCGCTAGTTTTGCGATATGACGAGATGTCGCGGATATCAGACCAAGTGCGATCGCTCCTGACTTCCTGATTGGGATTTTGGGGTATACCTCCTCTTCCCGTAGCGACAAAACTACTGCCTTGATTTGCAGAACAGCCCTGAGCAATTTGTTGGGATGGATCAGTGACATTTGCTGGTAATTCTATTAAGCCAGAATTGGGATCGACACCAATGGTATTCACCTGTACTGTGCCATTAACACCAAATTGTGAACTAGCGGTGATGTCACTATCTGGGGTAAGTTGAGGACGATATTGTAAGCCAATAATTCCCTGAGTAGTGATTTCAATATTGCCGCCCTTACCTTGGAATGCGTTAGCGACGATATCACTGTTTTCTAATCCAACAATGATGGGGGAATTAATGTTGATGTTACCACCATTGCCTGTGCCTCCAGCCGTGGCGATAATATTGCTACCGTGGCGCAAAATTATGGCATTAGATTGCAGATTAATTCCACCCCCTGTTCCTGAGTTCGTGGTGGCGGAAATTTTGCCAGAGCGATCGAGGGCGATCCTGTCCGCATTGATGTAGAGATTTCCAGCATTGCCAGACCCTTGGTTATTGACCCGCACTAACCCCCCATTCGTAATCTCCAAGCGTGGGGTATTAATAATCAGATCGCCTGAATTGCCGGTAGGTAGAGCCGATAATCCGAATGCTTGCCGAAAGACTAAAGGTAGCACCGACGCACTGGCACTAATCTCGCTCGGCTTACCCGAAGCGGCACTCACACCACTGACACTAATTTGCTCGGAAACATTGACTCGCAAAATCCCAGCATTGCCCTTGCCCAGGGTGGTGGCTCCAACGACTGCGCTATTTCGCACACTCAGTCTGGGTGTATTGACAGTGACGTCCCCGACATTCCCCCGGTTACCGCTGACAGCACCGATGAAAGTGGCGCTGAAACTTATGGGATTTTCTCCGGTCAATTCGATGAACTCAGATGCGTTGACAAGCACATTTCCTGTGGCTCCCGTGCCCTGACTAACACTTGTAATCGAAGCGCCCTCTTGCAATCTCAATTGCTGCGTCGTGACCTGGACATTACCTCCTTGTCCAACCCCAAAGGTGTGGGAAGCGATCTCGCTACGAGTCGTTGCGGGTTGCAGAGATGAAAACCCAGTAAGTTGAATTGAATTCGCTGCGACTGAGATATTTCCTGCCATTTCAGATCCATAAGTACGGGTAGTAATTTTTCCGCCATCTTCGAGTAGCACTTGTGGTGCAGTAATCAGCACATTACCACCAGCACCTGCGATCGCATTTGTCACTAAAAGGCTTTGAGCAAAGCCATTGTTACCCACTCCTTGCATGGAAAAGGACTCACTAGCATTGACAGTAATATCCCCAGAAACTTGATTTCCCTGGTTGGTTAACAATGCCACAGAACCCTCATTCACGCTAATATTTCTGCCTTGGAGGTGAATTGAACCGGCTGGGGCACCACTCGCGTTAGCAAGGGCTTGATGCGAAAACCGAATATCGCCGAACTTTTGAATAGTGCTGTAGTCAAAATCCCAGCCAGCGCTTGCTGTGGTGACATTAACGGTTCCGGCTTTGGCGCTACCGAGTTCTAGATAACCTGAGGGGGCAGTCAGAATGCCACCATCTAAGGTAATATCTCCCCCCACAAGTGCTAGGGTTTTGCCGGGAGCAACTTGTAAGCCACTGGGAGTTGCTCCCATCTTAAGCGGGGCATTTCCTTCAATCAAGCGGTGTCCGGTATTTTGGACAGTAATTGTTCCTGGCGTTTGCCCCATTTGCAGTCCAATTGGCACACTCATCGTCAACAACGGTGTAGCACCAGGATTAGTCGCACTAAACTCTATTCCATCAGCAAACTTAATGCTATTCGCCGTTGTTCCCACAAAGGAGCCACCAATATTTAACGAGGCATTTTGACCAAAGACAATCCCCGCCGGATTCATCAAAAACAAACTTACCGGGTTATTACTATTGAGCGTGCGAATTAACCCATCAATATTGGAAACATTTCCACCAGTAACTCGGCTAAATATGGTTGTAATATTTGGTGTATTAGTTAAATCAAAACTCGCTGAACCACCTGTAGGTACAGAGAAATTACTGAAGCTGTGAAATAAATTATTATCTTTATCTATACCGTTAAGAATATTAAAATTATTACCAATTGAGTTGACAGTGGTTTTAGTTGTGCCATCAGATGTCACCTGAGCCTTTGCTGCTAAAGACATTCCAGCAGATAAGATACCACAAACTACACCCAAGCACACTGAAGTTCCCTTCATCATCCGACCTCTATTGCGACTATATGCTTATATTTCCCAATATTATTTTTTACTAACACACTCATCCTGTGAAAATTAAACCTCGTCCATTTTGAGAACTGGAGTTTTCCACGAAAATATATTATTGTGAATTTAGGGGTGTAGTTGAGAGT
>NZ_NTFS01000188.1 GCF_002289455.1 Brunnivagina elsteri CCALA 953 | reverse complement strand
TGGAGGTGGCAAGCGGTTGTTTAACCAAGTTGGTAAAGTGTCGTCAAAGGTAATTAAGAAGCTTCCTGGAAGTTCCAAACCTCTATACCGTCGGCTTTGGTTTTTGGCGGGTTTGGGTTTGGGTGGAGGTGCTTTGGCAGTTGCCTATGGTATCTCCAATATCGATAAGAGTTTGCCAAATACAGCCGACCTGAATAGCGTTGTCCGCGAACAAACCCTGACAATAAAAGCGGGGGATGGGACAATTTTACAGCAAACAGGTCCAGCAACCCGCGAAAAATTATCATTTGAGGAAATCCCCGAAAATCTCCGAAAAGCCTTTATCGCTTCAGAAGATCGAAGATTTGAGAGGCATGATGGGGTTGATGCTCAAGGGATTATGCGGGCTGTTGTCAATAACGTGCGATCGCAAAATGTCGTCGAAGGTGGAAGTACCATCACGCAGCAGTTAGCGCGGATTCTCTTCCTCAAACAAGAAAAAAGCATTTTACGTAAAGTAAAAGAAGCACGACTCGCGCAGAAAATGGAGCGAGAATTAAGTAAAGACAAAATTCTCGAACGTTATCTAAATCTTGTCTACTTAGGTTCGGGAGCCTATGGGGTTGGGGATGCCGCTTGGGTATATTTCAGCAAACCTGTCAAAGATTTAACCTTAGCAGAAATCGCAACAATTGCCGGACTTGCCCCCGCACCGAGCGTTTATGCCCCCGATAGAAACCCCGAAGCTGCTAAACAACGTCGGAATCTAGTGTTGCAAAGAATGCTAGAAGATGGGATAATTACCGCAGCCGATAAACAAGCAGCTGTAGACGAACCCCTCACAGTCAAATCCAGCCCCCCAAAACGCACAGAAGTCCAATCACTTTACTTTACCAGCTTCGTCCAAAAAGAACTGCCCAAATACGTTAAACCCGAAGTCATCGAAGCCGGAGGGTTAACAATCGAAACCACCCTCGATCCGACTTGGCAAACCGCAGCCGAAAAAACCGTCGCCAAAACCCTGCGGAATCAGGGAAGCTATGAAAACTTCAAGCAAGCAGCTTTGGTAGCAATTGACCCCAGAAGCGGACAAATTAAAGCAATGGTGGGGGGAAAAGAATTTGGTAAATACCAATTTAATCGCGTTACCCAAGCCCAACGACAACCCGGTTCCACCTTCAAAGCATTTGTTTACGCAGCTGCGATCGCAACCGGAATGAGTCCTTATCAAGAATTCCAGGATTCACCCTTAGTAGTAGATGGTTACGAGCCAAAAAACTACGATGAAGGTTATCGAGGTGCGATGGATGTGCGAACAGCTCTGACCAAATCAATTAACATTGTGGCGGTACGAGTCCTAATGCGAACAGGATTTAATCCCACCATCGACCTTGCCCACAAAATGGGCATCAAATCCGACCTCAAATCAATGTATTCCCTAGCACTTGGTGCGGGGGAAGTCAATTTATTAGAAATAACTAGTGCCTACGGTACTTTTGCAACTCAAGGTATACACAACGAAGTCCACGGCATTACCCGTGTACTTAATCGCCGAGGTGAAGAAATTTGGAAAGCCAATTTCACCCCCGAACGCGCCCTAGATGAGGACAGTTCCAATATCATGACCTGGATGTTGCGGGGTGTTGTCTCGTCAGGTACAGGTCAGCCTGCCCAATTAGATGACAGAGCCGTTGCCGGGAAAACTGGTACAACCGACGAAGCCCGCGATTTGTGGTTTATTGGTTACATCCCTCAAGTTGTCACAGGTGTTTGGCTGGGTAATGATAATAACAAACCCACCTATGGTAGTAGTGCAACTGCTGCCTATACTTGGCGACAGTTTATGAAGGAAGCCGTCAAGGGAATGGAGGTTGAGAAATTTGCCGAACGTCCTAAACTCGAAAAGCGTAAAGGCAGCATCAAAGCCGAACCAATTAAAGCTGGAAGAGTCATCAACCGTGCGATTGCCGACAAAGATAAAAGCGATCGCAATGGTTCCGGGGAAGATGTGCCCAGACGGAGACGGCGCAACCAAGAAACAAGTTCAGACGACAATAATAGTAACGAACAAAGCTCATCAAGACGGCGCAGACGTTCTTACCAAAGCGAACAACAAGAAGACAATACTTCAACACGTAGTTCGAGAAGACGTTCCCGTCGCTATGATGCAAATTCCGATGGTTCTGGTTCATCATCATCATCTGAATCCCGTTCCCGTCGTCAACGTTCGCGGCAAGTCGAATCTGATTCTTCTTCACCTTCGTCAAATTCCGAAAAGCGATCGCGTCGTCGTTATTCTGAACCCTCGAACGATAATTCCGGTTCATCGCGATCGCGTCGTTCTCCCGGTTCTTCAGGAAATCAGGAATCTGCACCTTCACCATCATGGCGCGATCGGCTACGTCCATCTGGAGGTTCTGAAGGGTAATTTGTAAAAATCCCATATTCTTCTATGGTCATTCGTATAACTGACTTATTCGTAAATATCGAGTTCTAATGTAATTACTAATTTGAATATGGGTTTAATTAATGTTGTTTGAAGTATCTATAGCACAAACAGATTTCAATAGATTCCGAGATGCTGGTGAATTAGCTACTATATATTGTCCGTTAGCAAACCATCCTGGTTGTCTTGCTGGATTAACTTTATGATATACAAAGGTTAATCCGAATACTTGGTTGTCGATTGCTCGCGGATCGAGTTGAACTTTTCCAAATCGACACCAAGGTGTGTACGCATCCGCATTAATGGAGCTTTCACCCGATGGTTTCATCACCGCATAATTAAAAACTCTATTTTTTGACTCGGAATCGATTCGTACACTATTTGGTACAAATACTAATCTATTTCCGTTATTGGTACTTCCAGCTACCAAAACTATATTTGCGGATTGTGACTTAGCGATCGCACCCGTCACACCAACCATCGAAACAGCAGCAACCATCGATAACCCAATACTTCTAATATTTGACATATACTTAGTCATTTTACGAGTATGTTTTATATATACCTATATAGTTTGCGTATTCCGCAAATTTTGTTAAAAAAGTAATTACAAAAAATAACCCCTAGAACCGATTGGAACTAGAGGTTTTCTTCTATTTAATATGGGGAACTTAAGTTAAAAGCTTTCCTGAATAGCAACAACAGCCCATTCGACTATTTTCACATCGTTCAACTAATCGAATGTCTTGCCGTCTATCATTTCTCTGATATTTGGTATTTGACCTCTCTCCAGCATAAATGCACGGAGATTCTAAACAGTTGCAAAACAAGGCGGCTCAAGCCACAGTTGAAAGTACGTCAAGGGCGAACGCAATAAAAAGCGTATAGTTATGTTTTTAACACCCACCTGCTTACTACCTATCGTTACAAGGCAGATGTAAAAATTTGTTTTGCCATCAAATTTAGCTCTGGGAATATTATAGAAATAATGCGATCGTCTCCCCTAAATGTATTAACCTGGTATTCATCATCAACTAAATTATAAATTGATACAGTTGGTTGCTTTGGGTTGCCTATATATTTCGTACCACCCAACCCAAGATAATCGACAATCCAGTATTCAGGTATTTTTATTTCTTCATATTCTCCCTGTTTTTTGTAGTAATCATCGCGCCAGTTTGTACTAACGACTTCAACCACTAAAGGAATAGAAGTACCACACTCAACTGTAGAATACTTTGTCCAAAGTTCTTCTGAAGTTAAGGCAGGTTTATTCAGAATTAATATATCTGGAGAATAAGTAGAATCACTAGTTGCAGAACGTATTAGCGCAGTTTTGGGGATAAAGTAAGGAAGTTTTAGTCTTGTAAATTCCACAACTAATTGAGTATTTAAAAATCCCGTAACTTCTTCATGTTCCCCTGATGGCTGCGACATTTCTACTATTGCCCCGTTATGTAATTCGTAGCGTTTTCCCGAATTTTCTGGAATCCATGACAAAAACTCTTCAGTTGTTATTGTTGGTTTGAATAATGCTTGAGTCATGTAACCCCCTCATTTTTTGCTTCTGCTACTGTTCTCACGGTGTCAAGACATTTCGGAGGAACGTCTCTAATGACCCCTATTCTTAATTCATACCTTCCCTTCTCCCAACAGGCAGATGTAACCCCAATCTCATTTTTGTAAGTTCATAAGTAGCGTTACCAAAAATAGGAAAGCTACTTATGTACTTACTCATGCAAGCAGCAGCAACCCAAGAGCCTCATTTTCCCTATGCTTCGGTTACTGTATTAGCTCTTGGTTTTATTGCTGCAACAACAATTGGCTCAATTGCTTGGTTTAACTCCAAACGTCCCGTAGGTTGGGAAGATAAAGAACGTCCCAGCATTGTACCTGACGTAGAAAAAGAACAAACTCCAGGTTTGTAATTTTTTAAGAGCTTCCAACGGAACCTCTCTATTTTTTAATTTTGGACATCAACCCATCGTCGATAGAGTTTTTGCACTTGCCTGAGAACAGTATTAGCAATTGGTTGATTGGAATCGTTTTGTATTCTCATTAATTTGTTCAAAAGTTTGGCTTCTTCCGTCGCAACTTCGCCATCACTGTAAATCAATCCACTGATGGCTTGAAGTAAACTTTCGCATTCTTCATTGCTTGGGCGATCGCCTAAATATTCGTGAACCCACTTATAAAACTCATCTGGTTTAACTTGTACTAATTCATACAGCCAAGGTTTTATATCGGGGTCATGGGCAACACCTTTTTCTTGGGCTATCTGACGCAAATACTGACGTTCTTCTGGTTGAATTACGCCATCAATCCATGCTGCCCCAATCAGTATTTTTACTAGGTTTTTCACACTCGAATTGCTAATCATTATTCAGCCTCGCGATCGCGATTTATCCCTAGATGGAATATTACCAATGCTTTGCGGTAGTCATGGAGAAGTGTTAGCTTTTCTTAAGCGCACCATAAAAAAGCCATCCATATTATGTTGGTGTGGCAAGACTTTCAGCCAACCTTGTTCATTACAATTGTTTACACAATAATTTACCACTGGGGAATTTGAACTTGGTGGTTCAATTTTCCAATCGGGGTTGGTAATTAAAAACGACTCGATGACATTTTCATTCTCCACAGGATGTAGCGTACAAGTCGAATACACCAAAACTCCCCCAGGTTTAACAAGCTTCGATGTGGATAATAATAATTCCTGTTGCAATTTGGCTAATTCTTCAACACTTTCCGGGGTTTGTCTCCATCTGGCATCTGCGTGACGATGGAGTGTTCCCAAACCCGAACAAGGAACATCAAGTAAAACCCGATCGGCAGTATTTTGAAACTGGGGTAAATTTCGACTATCAGCACTGAGAGTTTGAATCGACTTTAATTGCGATCGCTCGGCATTTTGTTCGATTTTACTGAGTCGAGAAGCGGTTTTGTCACAAGCCCAAATTTTCCCTTTATCTTGCATCAATTCGGCGATATGGGTGGCTTTTCCTCCTGGAGCAGCACATGCATCAATTATTACTTCTCCTGGCTGCGGGTCGAGGAGATAGCCCACTAGTTGAGCGCTACTATCTTGAACTGTCCACCATCCTTCATTAAAACCAGGTAGATTTTTAATTGCGCCACTACTACCAACTAAACGTAAAGCCTGGGGTAAATACGGAATTTTTTCCAATGCAATCCCAGCATCAGCAAAAGCCTGTTCAACCTCTTCAACCGAGCTACGAAGCGGATTCACTCGCAAATCAATCGTTGGAGTTTGGTTCATCCACTCGCATAATTTTTCCGTTTCCTCTAAACCAAACTGTTGTATCCATACATCAATAATCCAATCGGGGAAACTGTGGATAATTCCCAAACGTTCAGTTATGGATTGGGTAGCAAATGGAAAAGAAAACTCTCTTTCTTCCCCCTCACTCATCCTGATATACTGACGCAACATCCCATTAACAACACCAGTAAGCTTGGCAAAACCAAATTCCTTGGCAAGTTCGACGGTTGTATTTACCGCAGCAGAAGGGGGAATACGTTCTTGATAGCGCAGTTGGTACAAACCCAGATGGAGAATGGTACGTAAATCTTTAGGTTGCTGATGTGCTTTCTTTTTACCAATTTCATCAATGATTGCATCGAGAGTTCTTTGACGACGAACACAACCGTAAACTAATTCTGTAACTAAACGGCGATCGCGATCGTGAAATGGCTCTTTTGGAATATCGCTTAGTTCTAATTTTTGATCGGATTTTTGGGTAAATTTTTGTAATATTCGATCGAGTGCTACATCCACAAAAGCACCTTTGTGAACGTCACGTAATGCAAAATAGGCGATTTGACGGGGAGAAGACATCTAGGATTTTGGATTTTGGAACGAGGATTTATTAATATACAATTCTTTGTAGGTTGGATGGAGGCTTTGCGTAACCCAACATAAATCTACACAATCAAGAGTTGTGTTTTATTTAATCCAGATTCCTTAGATTTTATTAAAAGAAATAACAAACTACTGGTATTCTCTGATGTCAGTATGTGTTATTAAATGTCATGGTAGAAAAAACTTTCTTTCAATATCTACTATGAAAAGACTATTTATCACAGTATCAGCTTGTGCCCTGCTAGCTTTTCCCAAAAGTGCGAAGGTATCTGTCTTAAGTGGTCTCGGTGAACCAAGAATCCTCGTGCATTTATGCTCTTGAGTGTCAATGCATGACCTGAAACATAGCCTTGTACTGTTCCTTGCGCCACTGTATCCAATACTCTAGCAGAAGCGATCGCAAATGGTTGACGTTGAGCCAAAACATCTAGCAACACATCGCTATCAAACAATACTCGCTTCAACGATATTTCTCCTCTAGATAATCCACATAGGATTCTGTGGGAGTTTCTGCTTCTAACTGGATTACACCAACTAGACTTTGAGTCCAAGGATCGAGTTGAAATTGTTCGAGAATTTGGTTAACAAAAGTTTTACCGTTAACAGGTCGAGTTTGTTGACTCATCGCGATCGCAGCATCTATTTTTCTCGCACGGAGTTTATCCGCAAGTATTAATGCTGGTCTTCTTTTAGTTTGAGTCAAATCTGAAAATGGAAAAGGAACTACTACTATGTCCCCTTTTACAAATCCTGCCAAGCTTCATCCTCCTCTGGTTTTAACCAGTCTTTTTCTAGGGAAGACTCACTTAATAGCGTTATTTCTGATTTTTCTTGTATGTGTTTTACTTTAATAAACTGTAGAAAATCAAGTACTTCTTCTAAGAGAAACTCAGGAGTCTGCTCAATTTCTTGGATAATTAATTCTTTTAAACTCATATTTGCCTGCATAAAGCGAAATTAGGCACTAAGATACTCCCTATTATACTTGAAGACGACATTCGAGCTTCTTTGCACTATCTTAATACTTAGAGTAAGCCACAAAATGAATGACCGAAGAGCATTTCTTTCTGTGGAGTTCTCTTAATAATGGTTGAATGTCTAACAATGGTTCCACTTCTCCAACACGTAGAATAAAGATGCAGTTACAGAAACATCGGGAATACCAACCAAAATATTGTCCTGGTTTTCTGTCAAATATACTCGTTTTTCTACTGCTACCCGATAATCTCGACTCAGACATTCATCTAATGCATCTGCGATCGCAACAATCATGCGACTGTGAAATTCTGACCAAAATTCTGGGTTTTCTAGGTAAGGATTCATGCCAGGGAAAGGAGAAGGCATGGCAAAATCTCAGATTACAAAAGGTTGTATTTTATAGCTGTATTTATAATACAACAGATTTGATGATTGAATTCTATTGAGTAATTAAATTTGTGTTCGATATGAATGTAGGGGCAAACGGTTGTTTGCCCTAATTGATATTTGCCCTAATTTACATTTGCCCTAATTGATGTTTACCCTAATTTGTATTCCTACAAATAAAGCGACGAGTCAACAGTATTAATCTCAAACTCGCACGCACGGGAAACCAATTCTTGAGGCAATTCCTCAAAACTAACTAAAGGTAAATGTTGGGGATTATCAATTAGTTCCTTGGCAAGTAAAAAACCTGCGATCGTCCAAGTTTGATATTTCCTGGATTGCTTACCAATCAACCTTCCTTTCTTCCCATCATAATACTCAATCCATTCATCTTTTCGCAAACGATGTTGAGCAACTGCTAATGCTTTCCTCGCTAAATCAATCCGATTTGTTTTTACAGCAGCAGCAGCCAACATCCACAATAAAACAGGCCAGCTACCACCATTATGATAAGACCAAGGAATATTTTTCGGGTCGCATCCCGTGACAATTCTATATTCCTCACCCTCCAAAGCTGGGAAACAAATCTTCATTGGCATATCTCCAATCAGATTTTCCCATCTTTCATCAATCAAATTCATGATTGCCTGAGATTGTTCTTCAGTGGCTAATTCGGAAATAATAGCCATTAAGTTACCGAGTGAAAAGAAACGGGTATCAAGTTGAGATGGTCCCACATTGCCAGCAAGATAACCACCTTTAATAGGTAGCCATTTATCTAATTCATAATAAGGCAAGGAATCGGCATAAATATTAAATAAATTCACCGCCATTCTGCCATATTCTTCACCTTTAAAACGATAAATATCATTGAGACGATTGATATCAATCCAGTAATGCTGACGAATATGAGCGCATAAAAGTGGTAAACGATTATCAATAGCTGCAACAATATCTTGGTTGCCTGGGTTGCCTTCACAAATCAAAAGTTCGCGAGCGGCTCGCAATGCCGCATAAAATAATGCTTGAATTTCTAGAGGATGTCCATAAATTCCCATCCGACGGTCAATCATGCAAGCACCATCTGGTACTAACAATGTCGGATACATATCAAAACGGTTTGCCAAACACAATTCCAGAATTAACTTGATTCCTGTTTGAAATTCAGGACGATATGCAAAGCAAATATCTTTTGTAGCAACTACATAAGCTCGTAATAATATTATCCACCATAAACAAGAATCTACAGGTGTTACCCGTGCGATCGCATGTTCTCCAAAATCCGCATCAAGATATTCTTTCCCATCAATAGATACAACTTTAAAACTAGCAGGCATCAATCCTCGCGCTGGTTTATAAGCATCGAGTTGTCGTTCTTTCGGTTGCAATTTTAAGGTTTCTTCTAAAAAATTGCGAACAATTTCTGTTCTACCTTTGGCAAGAAAAATCACAGCCGAAGAGACAAAGTCGCGCACAAACACTTGGTCATAATTCAAAGCTTCTGATGAATTATCGACAGCGGCGACTGTGCCAATCGGTCGCCCATGATAATATACAATAGACTTCTCTAATGCTTCCCAGGCTTCCGCTTCGATATCTTTATCTATTACTAAATCCTCTAATTGCATCGCCAGAATAACTCCAGTATGATTATATTTTTGAGCAAATGCGTCTTATTTTTATTCTGCTATCTTTAATTATAAACAATCAAGTTTTGTTTACTCGATAACAGCAAAATCCTGTAACCTGATAAATAAACAACAAAAGAAATGAAAACTGCTTCACAATTGCAGCCAGTTTCCTCCTTTTTATTGTTTTCTGGCAATTATTTCTAAACTTTTAAGCTACGGATACCATACCTTCAGATGTAACATTATTTGCCTGGAATTTAAATTCCATAATCTATTACATCATGTATCGCTTATTGGAAAAAGAGCATATTAATCCAGCAACTTAACCCATAAGCGACACTTTCCTAAGGAGTTGTTTTTAAGTATATTCACTTATTTCCACGTTGAAATAAGCTGAAGATTAGAGAATTATCATTCTTCTACATATTAATCATAATTTATAACCTTTTTTCACAATATGCAATATGATTTTCAGACTTGATGCATTACACCGATGCTTAAGCAACATAAGTGACGTACAAAAATATTTTTTTCATATATTGACACAATAATAAAAAACCTCAAAAGTATCTAATCAAAGCTTTTGATAATCAGAGTCATAGCTCAAAATTACATCGTTGTAAAAGTATAAAAATAAAATATAAAGTTTTATTTTTTACATGGATAAACGGTTGAGTTCACATATGACAATAATCAAGTATTTTAATGAAAAATATTAGTTTGTGAGGTTCCATAGACATTTTTGATAAAGTAGCTCTTACAACAATTATATATTGTCATCTGGAGAATAAAATGTGAAAATTGTGTGTTGATTATATTGAGTTACTTCTTTTAAATTAAATATTGTCAATATCTCTATATATTGAATACATACAAATACTAAATTTTGAATCTTAAATACTTCGTCTCAAGCAATGTAGAGTTATATCTAGTAAATTTCAAGATCAATTGTGATAAATTATTAGTCTTCCCATAATAATGCGAGAACTTCTGTAACTAATATACATATACAAATGTTGTTGGGTACATGACGCTACGATAATACATCCAATAGTCGATTATTTTTTTGACATCATGCATTGAGTCTAATCTTTAGGGAGCATCCACTTTTGGAAGAAACATAATTCTCGTACTCCAAAAAACCTACTATACGGTTGATCTAAAAAAGTCTATCCGCCGAAAGTGGATGCTCCCAATCTTTAAATTGATTTAAGTAATAACTGGCAAAAATACCTCTATACAAAAACAAACTTTACTCAAATATTAACTGAGATTTTACTCATCTTTTTACTTAGATAACCAGAATATCTGTAAACAGCGATACAAAATCAGGTTACACTTTGCATTTCATTAACTACGTTAATTTATCAGTTGATTTCATCGTGATAATCCGATATATAGTGTCAGATATATGTATAAAATAAGATAGTATATTTTAAATATTGAGAAAATAATAGTAAAATTCAACTGGTTTGATTCTCAATGAGTAATTTAACTTACTCTTAATATTTAGTCTTTGCGATAAATTGTTTTATATTTATTCTTTGACTTGAGTCTGAAAAATAAAGAAAAATCTAATGCTAAAAACTGTTGAAATTGTCAAGAATCCATCTGTGGAAAGTTTGCTTAGTCTTTGGGCACAACGTTATGCGATTAACCTATCATCTCAAGACTTAGGAAACCTATTATCAAATAATATATTGTTAGAAGCGGCATCGTCTCAAGGTCGTGCTTTGACTGCTAAAAAGTTGAAAGAAAATGTCTTAAATGTGAATTGCCAAATGGCTTGGATTCAAACAAAAACGTTATATGGTTATATCTCTAATATATTAGATTTAAGTGAAGCTAGACGAATCACACAATTTGCCTTTCGTGTGTACAAAAAACTGATTGAAGTCTACCAAAAATATCCTTTAGAAGATTTTGGAAATAGTACAGAACAATCCCAGAGAGATTTTGAGAAGTCGATTGGAATACCTAGTATTGGGGAACTTGTATATGCACTCGAACCGACATTACTTTTATTCCAAGAGCAGCATATAGTGTCTAAAGATTGGCGCTCTTTAGGTTTTTTAACGACACAGTTAAATTTTTGTAATCAGCTAATTTTGAAAAAGCTTGAACCAGCCGAACGAATTTTAATTACTCCTTATTTAAAATTTGTAGAAGAGCAGGTAGCAATGCCTTGGCAAAGAGTTTGTGTTGCTGCCAGCAAGTATAAAATTGGTGCGGTGAAGCTACAATTAGTGGAAGAAATGCTACCAAAGTCACCAGAGATTGCACGTTCAGCTTATAATAATCTTGTGGAATTATTGCCAAATCAACGCAGTCGTCGAGGATTGTTAAACGATAAGGGAATTACTCATTCTTGTATTCGCGATTTAAATATGTTTCAGGCTTATTTTTGGTTGTGTTTTTTGGAGGAAAGTATTAGACCGATTGAACAGGAGTTGTTGCCTTTATGTTCAATGGTGGTTGAGGCTGTAAATATTAAATGGGAATTGACTGAGAAGTGGTGTGAAGTTTTAACTATGGAAATTCTGAATCAAGTAACTCCGGAAAAGAAAGAAATATTGCAACCCTACTTGCTACAAATGCGAGAAGTTTTTTGGCAGCAGCGTTATAGTTTGGGTTTTATTGAAGAGACTAAACTTGAGGAGATAATTACGAATTTAGGAAGCAAGAGTTTATTCTGAAAAAATTATATACATTTGGTTTAGGAATCTGAATTAAATAAAATATAACTATTGATTGTGTCGATTAATGTTGGGTTACGCAAAGCCTTACCCAACCTATAAAGACAATTTACTTATATCCAGTTTGTTCGTATACTTGTTTGACACAATTATTCAGATTTCTGAGTTATTAAAATTTGAATACTGGTGAACAGCAGTAATTAAATCATTAGGTGTACCGATATCTAGATAGCTTCCGTCTGCAAATACTTCTGCTTCCACATGCATACCTTGTTGAATTGCTGCTTGCATGACATTACCAATGGGTAATTCTGGAAGTTGTGATAAATCTTTTCTTGTTTTTAAAGTCAAAATATGGTTGTGGAGAAACTCAGTAAATGTGGGTTTCCAGACTGCGATCGCCCACATATATTTTAGGTTTGAATGTTGGGGTTTCTCAAGGATTAAATTAACTTTCCCAGTTGCGTCAAAGTCAACCATACCAGCTTTCTCTGGGGTATAAGTAGGAAATAATCCCAAAACGACATCCGCATCTGTTGCTGTTTGACGCGCCAAGATTTTGGTAAAAGCATCCTCTGGCTGAAATAGAATATCGGGGAAACCGAGTGCGACAATTGCATCCTGTAGAAATGGATATGCTTGATCTAACGTGAAGGGAACACCATAAGACAACCCCATGAT
>NZ_NTFS01000187.1 GCF_002289455.1 Brunnivagina elsteri CCALA 953 | reverse complement strand
TTTCAATACAGTACAAAAATACTTAATTAAGGTAGAACAAAAAAGGAGATTGAATAATCTTGACCGGGAGTATTTTAGGTGATGTCGGATAGAGTTTCTAAAGCCAAAATACCTTCCGCGTTAGATGCGCTGAGGGCTTTGGATGCAAAGGAGTTAGATGACGTGTCGGCGCGAGATGCCATTAGAAAGATGCGCCGTCAAATTGAACGAGTGTTGCGACTTGGTTACACCTACGAAGAAGTGTCAACCACATTAGCTGGGTTGGACATCAATATTAGTGGAGAAAGGATTAAATACCTATTGAACGATATCCGTAAGAAAACTCGTAAAAAATCTAAGGTATCTAGAGATGATGGGGTAGAGAAAAATTCGGATGAGATAGATATTCATGAAAGTTCGGAAATGAAAGAAAGTTCGGAACTAAATAAACACTTAGAAACAAATCAAAATTCGAGAGCTAATCAAAGCTCGGAAATAAACCAAACTTCCAGAGTTAATAAACGCTCGGAAGCGCAAGAAATATCTGCCGCGCCAACCGAGCCGACATTTACAATAAATAGTCAAAGAAATAATCAAAAATCATCTTCTGTAAAACCAGATAGGCAACAAGAAAACTCAAAGCCAAAGAACGATAAAAATCATGCCCGCGATGATGATACTAATTCCTTCGCCTTCCAGCCTCAATTAATAAATGACGAGGATTTGTAAAATGGATTGACTGGCTCAGAGAGAGCATAGCTAATCTGCATAGATAGACTTTGTAGAAAGAATTAACACTTTTAGGAAGCAAAAAGAATTAATTGGTCAGAAACTGCAAAAATTTCTAGAAAATTTGACCTGGATAATAAATTGTAAAACGCTCTGAACGGACAAAAATTTGTAAACCCCCAGCAAGAAAGGAGAATTTATAAATGGTTGTAAAAGCAAAGCCAAGTAACGATGCTCTTATAAGTAATAAACAGACCAATAATAAACAAACCAATAATAAATCAATCGCCCAAAAAGAATCTTCCCAACAAACCAAAACAGCACAAAAATATAATGGAAGATTAGTATTAGTAACAGGGGATAAAGGAGGCACAGGTAAAAGCGTGATGGCGAGGCTTCTTTTAGATATATATCGCCACAGAAACATCGACTGTATCGCCTACGAATGCGACCAATCCAACCCCCAACTTTTTCGACATTACAAAAACATTTCCCCCGGAGTTAAAACCTTAAAATTAAATCAACGCGGTGGTGCAGATGCCCTACAAGACGATTTAGAGCGTTTTTCCCCCAAAGTTTCATTAGTAGATTTACCTGCGGGTGCTGCCGAATATTTTGAATCAGTAGCGTCCGATATTCATCTTTTCAAAAATGCAGAAACTATGGGTTATCGCATCACAATGGTGTCCGTGCTAGGACGAGTCAAAGATAGCGTCGTCCAGTTAAAACGGTTAGTGGATTTTTGTAGCGATCGCGTCGATTATGTGGTGGCTAAAAATCTTTATTGGGGAGAAGACAAAAAATTTATCAGATACAACGACTCTAAAATACGCCAAGTTCTATTACACGAACTGGCTGCGGTGGAAATTTTATTACCGGATTTGTACGATAACCTTTTCGATTTTATCGACTCCCAAGATTTAGCCTTCCGCCAAGCCCTGGAACACCATGATTTAACCGTAAGTAATCGATCGCGAATATTTGATTGGGTTGATAAAGCCGAAACTCAATTGGAAACAGCCGCATGGATGCTGGGATTGGATATTTGAGGGGTAAGGAGAGCGCTTACAAGGTAGGTATTTTGTATCTGACTTTTCCCGTTAAGTCTGGAAACATGGATACAGCAAGGGTTTCAGTCCACAGATATATTATCAATAAAAGACGCTTAATGATAATACAACAACGGGAAAATAGGACTTTTAGGATAGCACTCCTGATTGCGATCGCTGTGATAGAAAGATAACGGGAAAAGTCAGATTTTGTATTTGGTCATTTTTTGACGGTTTTAGACAATGCTCAAACCCCCAAACCAAGTTAAATAATTGAGAATTTTGTCAACTATTCCCGATATTGTAAAAAACCTACCCTTGAGAGGAAGGAGAGAATTTAATTATTAGATTTTGGGTTCGACTATTTTCCTTCTGAAGAATACCAACTGTCTTCTCCTTGGCGAAAGTCTAATTTTTTTTATTACTCAGTGGTAAGGGTAAAAACCTTTATTTACTGGGAAGAGGCGATAAAAATCGGGTAGCTTTATTCCACGCTTTTTAACTCTCTCCGGTTTTTTACTTATAGACGTAGACGAGTTTGGTTGAGCAAGCCTAATTCAAAAGCCTAATTCAACAGGTTCGAGAAAGTAGGTGGGTAGAAATAAACAGAACTATGTAACAAAATGTAAATTTACCTCAAAGTCTTACCCCTACTCACTACTCACTATTCACTACTCCCTGACCACAACGATAATTTTTCCCGCTCACCTACTTAAGTTCGATAAAGCAAATCAGCAAGAACGTGCCAAAAAAGGAAAATCGTACGCGGTCGTAATTAATACAAAGTCCAAAACCATTGTGAGGCTTTAGTTTTAGCTATTTATAAAAATCATTTTTTCTTTCGCAGATACTACTCGTACTTCCCCCACTTCCTGCTCCCTCAGCTCTCCTACTCTCCCGCTCATGTCTCTTACCTCCACTTTGAAAACCATAAGCGTCCATTTCATCCATTTCTAAATATTCCGTATCCAACACCAGACCTTAATTTATGCCCACAACCAATAACAAGAATCTGAAAAAGGATAAACCACAACCATCCCACCTCGATAAACTCCTAGAAAATAAACCACCGGAGTTTCAAGCCAAAGTGTTGAGGTTTGCCCTCGACTCCGAAATGAAAGAAGATGACCCAGCATTTCGATTGGTGCAATACATCGGCTATTTATCCCAACTCACCGAAACCGCACCCAGCGAATGGAAACAATTATTCAAAAAACTCCAGGGGGAACTATCCGAGTGGACGGAACTAACGGCAGAACAATTGGCAACGGCAGCAGACCAAAGCGAAGCTCACGACAACCTGGCTCAAAGTTGCAACAGGCTTGGGATAGCCTTGAACGCATTAGATTTAACCTCGCAGCAACAGTTACAGCAATTAACAACCTTGAGCGAAATCTCACCGAGTTTGAAGAACGTCGCACAGGAGATACCGACGCTGAAAAAATTATTGACGAACTTGAATCAAACCCTCTCCCATTCGCAAACATTGACGCTGGAATTGTCCCCCTCCCAAATGGCACAATTGAAGCGAGAAATAGCCCTGGAGATAGAGAGCCGGAATTTGACTTCGATGCTCCGGGAGATGTTGGATTTAGCCCAGAACCAGAGAAGGATGATGGGGATGTTGGAACAGTTAACCCAGAAGAAACGCCGGAACATAAACCCTCCAGGGATATTGGCAAGAATTTGGGAAAGGTACGCAACCGGGATTTTGACTTGGATTTGTAGGTTGGATTGGCAATTTATCTGGGTGGTGGCAATGATATTGGCATTTATTGCCGTACCCGTAGCTCTAGTAATGAGGATGAACGGAGACTACCAACCCATCACTTCCCTGGAAATTGTGGATAAGCAGGTTCGGGATACATATATGCAGGTTAATAATGCAAATGTGAGGTTACAACGAATTGAAAAGCATCTCGGTACTCAGCCAAAATCGAAAGGCAAGGAAAAATGAGTTTTGCGATTGAGTGCGATCGCTAATTAGAAAACCTCGTCTCTGAGTGGATGTAGGAGGAATCGGGATACAATGAAGAAACAATGCCTCAAAAAAGAATGCGAGCGCTCGAACCAAAGAATAAGTATTACAGCCCTTAAAGCGGCAAAATTATGGTTCCAGTCGCGGCAATCTTATCGTCCCACCGACACTGGACAAGCATTATGCAAATCAATTTAAATTATAAATCAGGTTTCCGCGAGTAATTTTTCAAGGTCGTTCAACAATTTTTCCACTTTCTTCCGCTTCTTAATATCCTTCCATACCCCTCCTTGGGTTAACCGCTTGCCAATATCCGAATACCTTTGACTCAAAACTTTTTCAGGTAGTACCTCTTGTGTGCCATTGGCTTGAAGTTGCTGGATTAATTCTTTAACTTGGCTTAACGAGAGGTTTTCAATAACTGCTTTATCGAGTAGTTCCACACGCTGTTCGTCGTCCTTAACTCGTGCGATCGCAACAGCCTTTGTATATTCCAATTTACCTTGCCGCAATACGGACAGTACATCTTCAGGTAACTTGAGCAACGGTAGGCGAGAATTAACAAAGGATTCCCAGGTTATTGTACCCAAAACATCGAAAACGGATTGTACAGCAAGGGTTTCATGTTTACCCAAAACGTTTTGGGTAATTTTCCCTTTCACCTCGTTTTGCATTCGATAAAGCAGCGAAACCACCTCATTGATAGGTTGTTGCAGTTGTATACCCAACAGTTCGAGAATGCCTTCGGTTTCTTCTAAAGGGTTAAGGTCTTGGCGCTGGAGGTTTTCAACAAGGCGTACTTGATGGGTAGTAGTCTCGTCCATCTCTTTGACGACTACAGGCACTTCCACAAGTCCCGCAAGCTCGGATGCCCTAAGGCGACGTTCCCCAGCGATAAGTTCGTAGTTTCCATCACTGAGAGGACGCACAAGCAAAGGTTCGAGAACGCCGAATTGTTTAATCGATTGCGATAATTCTTCGAGCTTTTTGGGGTCAAAATAGCGCCTGGGCTGGGAAGATGGTAATTGAATTTTGGCGATAGGCAAAGCCCCACTGGAGGCGTTTGGTATTAAATTTTGTGTTGTTGATGCTTCGCTTGCTGTGGTTGCAGCTTGTTCCCCAAATAGTAGATTAACGGGTTTTTTTATCTCAGTGTAGGGTTCATCTTTTTTATTGGTTTTATGAGTTTGCTTGCTGGCATTAGTTTGATTAGCTTTACTATTTGAATTAGCTGTATCAGTTTGATTGGCTTTACTATTTGAATCGGCTATATCAGTTTGATTAGCTTTACTATTTGAACTAGCTATATTACTTTGACTGGCTTCACTATTTGAATTATCTGTATTAGTTTGATTAGCTTTACTATTTGAATTGGCTGTATCAGTTTGATTAGCTTTACTCTTTGAATTGGCTGTATTAGTTTTTCTAGTCGTGGGTTTATTCATAATTTTTCTAGTTGAAGAGCAATTTTTTTGAGAATAGCAACGGCAGAATGATTTTTATCCAGTAATGCTAGCGGAACTCGTCGCTCACTCGCATCAGCAAAAGCAATGCTTTTAGGAACAGGAGGAAATACAGTAGCAAGAGATGATAATTGTTCCTGTACAGCTTTAACCGTGCGCGACTCCTGCGCCGTGCGTCCATCGTACATCGTGGGAACAAAACCTGCAAACTTGAGATTTGAATTCGTATGCGATCGCACTTGGGCAACGGTATTTAATAAAAGCTCAGTTCCCTTAAAGGATTTAAATTGACACTGGATGGGGACAAGGATATGGGTTGCCGCAGTCAGGCTAATAATGCTGAGTAACCCTAGCGACGGTGGACAATCAATCAAAATAAAATCGTAGTCATCAAGTACGGGTGCGAGTGCATTTTTCAGGCGATATTCACGGGACATTGCACCACTCAGTTGCATCTCAGCAGCAGCTAAATTTATATCGGCAGGGACGAGGGATAAACCGTTGATGGATTCGGGATAGATGGGAAGTGGTTTGTTGTTGACTATTGCATCGTAAATACTTGTCTCTAACTCGTCCGGTTCTAGCCCCATAAACATTGTTAAAGATGCCTGCGGGTCCATATCCACAAGCAGGACGCGAGTGTTCTGCGAATGTTGCCACCGGGGATTTTCCCCGTGGCAAACTTCGCTTTTTTGGGCGAGATGGTAGCCGAGGTTTTGGGCTAGGGTTGTTTTGGCAACGCCACCACTTTGGTTAAATAAGGCAATGATGCGGGTTTGGCTCACGATTTTTATGATTTACTTCGCTATTAAATCCTAGAGGATGGGGTTATTTTAGCGAAGGGAGTGATTTTATACAATTATTTAAAAGCTGGAAAAAAAGTTTGTGGTTTACTGGCTTTCGCTTTTTCGAGAGGGTGGGTCTTAATACAGCTCGGTTAAGTGGTAGTTGAAAATAAATGTTACATGCTTAAAATCCCAAACCATTGCAAATACTACACTTTGTCCATAATCGTCATGTGTAATTAATTTTGCGTAACCACTTAAGGAGATAAAGTAGGCTGTAACCCTTGAAATATGCTTATCTATAAAATGCCCAAAAAGACTTAACTGAGATGTATTCGGATGGGTTTGTTTTTTCCTAGCGTGGTAAAACTTGCTAGAGATATTTTGGAAACCTAGAAAAATCGTTTTTGATTTTCTTTCGCGCAAACGCAATTAAGCCTTTAATTTCCACTCTCAAGTTAGTTTTACCGTTCTAGGTTTTTTCTTAAGATTCACTCTCTTTATCACTGATAGAAGAAATATCTTCGGTATCATTTTTCTTAACCGCATTACGTCTTTGATATCGACGGGTTTCAACAGCAGCACGCAATACCTTAAGTTTGTAGGGGTCGGCATCATGAAGCCACAGCAACTGATATCCTTTAAGCGTGGCGCAATGCTCCTCCAAACATTTCAGCCACCCAGAACGATGAGTAATACTCCGCCAGTCATCCAGTAGTCCCCAATCCTCTTCTTTACGAGTTAACCGGGCAAATTTTTCATACTGCGGATAGTCAGGAGTAACCAAAGCATCTTTATAGTGCAACACGGGTGGGTCATCTTTATCAAAATCCCGATAGCTAACGTGCAAATCCCGTAGGTCAATTGTCATACTCGTTTGCAGTGCTGGATGGGTGTCTGTATCAAAATCGGGGTAAAAAAGATAGGAAATTTTCGGGCTTTTAGTGTGGATTTTTATTACATTTGCTTCCTCCATGCGTCCAATAGTCCGACTAGCACATCCTTCATAAAGTCGCAGTAAGGGGTCAAGGTTTTCCAATGCTGAGATATGAACCCATAGGGAATTAGCGAGCTTTTTACCAACCCTACTTTGGCGGGTGCGTTCGATAATGTTTTCCGTATTACCCAAGCTATACAGCATCTCCTCGGCATCAATGCAGGCTTGCTTGTAAGTACCGAATAAAGCTTTAATATCTTCTTGGACTGCGGGTGCTAAATCTGCAAATTTGGGACGACGACTAAATTGACAAAGGGCAAAATAAACCATCAAATCATGACGGCGTTTTTGCGCGATCGCTTCCCATTCTTCTGGGTCGGTTGCTTGTAAAATGACATGGTAAGCCCGTTTTAAAGTTCCAAATTCGGCGCTGATTTCCGTTTCTTGAGGTAATTCGCCTTTACTTGGCAAGCGCCCCCGTTCGGTAATAAAAGACATCAATGGTGTCAGTAGTTCTTGGTAATCTTCAAACCGTTTGACTTGAACCCTTACTCTCGGTGTAGTGGCGCGGGAACGGAAGCGAGAAGCGCGAAATAACTGGGCTTTGGCTTCATCCCGAAAAACAAAGTAAATGCCCAAAGCAACGGGAATAGCATCAACACCAAGAACTTGGTCGATGTAAATTTTTAACTCTTCTTGTTCGTAATATTTCTGAAATGTGTTGCGGGTCGTAACTACGCCATCACCGTAAGCGATCGTACCTTTATTAGTGTCGGCAATTGATACTTAAAAATTCAGTTTATATTGCATACCTGGGATTATATATTTAGAAGTCATTTCTCGAAGAATTAGTTTTGAAGTAGCATTTAGTCTAATAAAAGGTTGATTATTTTTATTTTTGAGAATACTACCTTGAAGATGAAAACGAGCTTTTAGTAAATCAGCTAAAAATTTTACTTCATCCTCAGAAAAAGCAAGAGTATATAATTTTATTCCACCTGACGAACATCCATCATCGCAGAGCCAAATAATCAAAGCAAATTCTGTTAAATACTCTAAAATCAAGCTTTTAGGAATAACTTTTTTACTGTTATACCATTGGGAATGAAGCTGAGTTAAGGCAGGATTAACTGTCGTTCTTAACCACCAACCTTTGTATCGCTTACCTGTTTTTGGATGTGGTAAAGATAAATATTCTTTAAAAGAACAAGAAAAATATTGACTGATGAATTCATGTTTCCACTCTAAATATTTTTGATTACTACCTCCTTCAGCATAGCGAGCATTACGTTTATTATAAGCTTTTTCAAGAGAGCCATCTCCCAATAAAGAGCCTGTTAAAAACTCATATAATTTATGGTCTGGTTCTTTTCCTAGATAACTTAAATAATGTGACTGTGCTAATGCCCCTTGTCCTCGTGTCTGCTTCATTCGAGAATTAAGAGTAGGCAAATCAGGATATAGCTTTTTGTATTCTTTAACAGTCAAACCATGAGTTTTTAAATGATTGTGGTGAATCATTTCAAATTGTTGATTACACACCGCACAAGTTACCATATCAATGCCCTGTGACTGAAGTAGTTTAATTCGATTATTTTGACGACATCGATCTACTTGGGCAATATATCGCTTTTGATAAACAGCCTGACATTCGGCACTACCGCAAGTATGACGACAAGCTTGATGAGCTAAACCAAGCTCTACCTTTTTCCCACAAACCACGCAATGAAATGTTTGACGCATGATTTCGCCATCTATAGTTGCTATCAATATTCACTTTGTTATCATATATGATAACAAATACTATTTAGAGCGTTAATATATAAGTTAACAAATACTATTTAGAGCATTAATATATAAGTTAACAAAAATGCTTCCTGCTCTGTCATAATTGGAATTATGGGAAAAGCAGGTCAAGCACTGAGACAAATATTAGATTCTTACAACATCAGCCAAAGCCTACTGGCTACAGGGTTAGGTGTTGAACGTCCGATTGTCTTCCGTTGGTTTCACGAACAAACCGACCCCACTGCGGAAACTGTTGCGCTTATAGTCAAAGCCTTGCATAATATCAATTCATCTGCTGCCAGAGACTTTGTGCAAGCATACTTGGGCAGTCTCACCCATACCCCACAAACAGCTTCAACTCAAGAACTACCTCAGTCAGAACGGGTTAATATCGGGGTTTTAGCTCAATTTTTTAATAATACTACCAACTCTTACAAATATTTATTTTTTCTATCACTTTTAGATATTCTGAAACGAAGACATTTTGAAACTTTATCGCCGATTAGTTTTGAAGAAATTATTATCGAGATGCTGGCAAATGCTTGGTATCCCCATACTTACTTTAAACTGTCCTTTGGAACGCAAGACCAGATTGCGAATAAATTAGATTCTCTGGAATTAGAAATCACCGAACCAATCTTAAATTTTCGAGATACAGATAAAAAGCTATTAAGGAAAATAATTCAATCTCAAAATCTTGAGGACATTATTACTTTTATCGGTAAATACGTTCCATTTCGCCTGATTCGTCCATTTTTCGCTGGAGAAACTAGAGGTTTACTCGATGCTAAAGTCAATCAAACGATTGTTAATCTTGCCAACAATCAATTTGAAAAAACAAAACCTATCTACTGCTTTAATTCCCAATCTTTAAAAGACTGTAGCGCAATTTTATTACATCAAGACTGGGTAGAATATATTGCGGAAAACTATTCAATTGTCAGAGGCTGGGTATCTTGGGAATGGCTGGGTTATATGCAAAAATGCAACCCCAGTGTACCTGCCGTTGCTAATAAACTATTTCCCCCACAACAAAGAGAATCCCTAGCTAATCAAACTAAATTCTGGAAGCTTGTTTTAGAAAATACAGAGGTTCGCTGTATTTACTCTAACCTCGTTTTAACTACAGATAATATATCACTCGACCATTATTTACCTTGGTCTTTTGTTGCCCACGACCTACTTTGGAATTTAATTCCCACAATTCCATCAGTTAATTCTAGCAAGTCTAATAATATTCCTTCAATAGATAAATATTTTCATAAATTTATTGAATTCCAACATCTGGGTCTAACTGTTAGCCAAAATAAAATGACAGACAGAGAATGGAATAAATATATTGAATCTTACCTAGCTGATTTCAAAATAACAGATAGAAATAATTTACTAGATTTAGAAATTTTGAGAGTCGCTTATACCAGTACAGTCTTACCTTTAGTATCTTTGGCTATCAATCAAGGATTTAGTGGAAATTGGTTATATTAATTTTGAATTTTTACATCGGGAGCCACCGAAAGTATTAATTTAGTCATTCAAGGTAGCAACAAGATTGATAACACTTCAAAAATCAAGCCTCGTATCGGTGTTTTACCAGTTGAACACAAAGCAGTTTTAGATACCTGTTATGCTCTAGCTAAAAAAGGATTAGCTGAGATTATAAATCTACAAGTCGATTCCAAAGGTAGATTAGATATCAACCATCTAGAAGAAGTTTGTACATCGGGACTATCACTTTTATTTGGTGGCGGACATCAAAAAGGGCAGCGTTCCGGTACACTCAACGTTCCTGGTATCGTTGGATTGGGAGAAGCTTGTCGCTTACGACTACTGGAAATGGAAAAGGACGAAAACGCGATCGCGCTCCTTCGAGACAAATTACAAAGCTTGCTGCTCGATAAAATCCCTGGTTTAACTGTCAATGGTGATATTAATTCCCGTTTATCAGGAAATCTGCACATCTCCATCCCCGATGTTCCTAACAGTGCAATTATAGCCAGAGTCCGTCACCAGCTAGCTATCTCTACGGGTGCTGCTTGCTCATCAGGTGTAGAAACACCTTCTCATGTCCTTACAGCAATGGGTTTAGGGGGTAGATGAGCAATCGTACAGAAAGTTACGCTAAGGCTGAAAACCTTACTATGCGAGCATTCTATCAATCAATATTTTTTGAAATTCTCAAAGTATCAATTAACCTATACTCTGTTTGGTACAGCAAACGAGTACGGTACAGCAAGGGTTTCAGGCTCTTAAATTTCAGAACCTTCAATTGGTACAGTTTTTCTTCCTGGTGATTAATTCCTTAACGTAACTTTCTGCACCACTGCTTATTTCACCCCCCTACCCGAAGGGTAGGAAGAGAAGGAAAAAATACTTAACTGAACTGTATTGGATTATATCCCCGACTTCTGAATGCTAAAATCTTCTTTCAAACTCGATAACTGCACGATTATCATCAAATAAGTTTGTCGATGCACGAACGCGAAACTCTGGATTAATTCGATAATTAATACCCCATTGTACTGGGTCACTAGCGGTGATGATTTTTAGTGCAGAGGCGGAAAATCGGGGTGAAATATCAACACCAGCTTCAGCCGCTAATTCTAAACTAGAAAAATTTCTGCCAGCTTCTGGGTTTTCAGAAATAACAGTGGGAAATATCCGAAATTCACTTAATCCTAATGTGTTTCCAATCTGATTAAATGTACTTTGGAAATTATTAAATACTGCCGAACCTGCAATATTAATTAAACCTAAAGTACTACCAGCTCCTCGTCCTTGAGTTTCTACAAATCCTCCACCAAGTAAGGCTACAATTTCGTTTTGGCTGCGGCTAGGATTACTTGTAAGTTCGAGGTTATTGTTTAACTGACTAGCTGCACCTTCGATTTTAGCTTCAACACGAACACTTTCTAAAGCTGCAAATCCTGTTGTATTGTTACGGCTCAAATCACCACTTTGAACAACATCTAAAACCCTAGCAAATAGTTGAATATCTAATTCTGGGTCCCGTGGTTGGCTTTTTCTAAAAATGGCTTTGTGTTTGTAACCTCGCGCTAATTTGAATTGTGTCGTAAATAGATTCACACCACCTGACCTCAGCCTAATTTCGCCTTCAGGGATGGGGTCTGTGAACGAACCAGTTAGATTTAAGCTACCTGTAGCGATGAAATCTAGAATTGGAGGGCGGATGATTCTAACATTATTTCCTAGAGTTAACTGCAAGTTATTAAATCTAGTTTGTGCATTATTTGTTTCTGGTTCTTGTTGTTGAATTTGTTTGAGTAAATTGATTGAAGAGTTACTATTTTTAGGCTCGCTCTCTGTCGATTCAGATAGTAATACCTGACCGTTATTTAATTTGATATCACCACCAACTAATGGATCGAGGGCTGAACCAGTAATTTGCAAGTTCCCGCTAACAACTCCTTGATATAAGCTTTTGAGATTTAATGTTAATCGTTCTAGGCTAACGGTAAAGGGATTGGCAACCTTTAATTCATTGTTGGAGATGGGAATTTCACCAGAAGCTGATATTTTTCCACGGCTAAATTTTCCTGCGAGATTTTCAACAATGATGCGGTCAAAATCGAATTTTGCGTTACCTGTGACATCGGTGAGTTTTCCTGGTAATGCTTGTGCCGAAAATGTGGCTTTATTTAAGTTAGCAATCCCATTAAGAATGAGTTGATCGCGAGTTCCTTTAACTTTTAAATCGATTTCTCCTTCACCGTTTTCAAAGGTTAATTGATTGGTGAATAGGTTTAATGCTGCTAATCCTTGATTTTTGACTTTGATATCAAGATTAATTTGATTGTCTTGTGGTGGAGGTGATAGGGGAAACTGGTAGGGAATACCTCCTGCGATCGCAACTGGATCGGAACCCACAACATTAACATTACTATTAAAATTTAAACGTCCATTCGCGTAGTTAAAGCTAGCATCAGCCGATCGCACTCCTTTGGCATTTAATGTACCTTCGCTGATGTTAAAATCGCCTTGTGCTTGAGGATTGCTGATGCTTCCAGCGATAGCCGCTT
>NZ_NTFS01000186.1 GCF_002289455.1 Brunnivagina elsteri CCALA 953 | reverse complement strand
GTTCCGTAGAACTTCCGATAGCGATCGCACTACATCTATGTTGTAATGGGGTTTAGACCAATACCCGCATGGGTAGAGGTCAAAATATATGCATATATGCAAATTTTCAGACCCGTTTCGTTGTGCTAACTGCCATCGTCACGTAAGTCAAAAAACATATAAGAGCAAATCATTATTTCCATTTTGAATTAATAATTTTTTGCAGATATTTCATGCTTACAGAAATTTTTAGCGAACTATTTCCCCTATTAAGTACAGCTAGTCCTCAAAGTTTAGAATGGATGCTAAATGTTGCTACCGAACATGAGTATCCAGAAGGACGAGCAGTACTAATGGAGGATTCTTGGGGAAATGCAGTCTACTTCGTGGTTACTGGTTGGGTAAAAGTTCGACGTACTGCTGGTGATAACTATCGTGCTTTGGCGATTTTAGGTCGAGGCGATTTTTTTGGCGAGATGGCAATTTTGGACGAATCCCCACGTTCAACCGATGTTATTGCCCTTTCCCCAGTCAAATTATTGAGCATTTCTAGAAATTGCTTTATCCAAATTCTATTTAAAGACCCCCAACTGCATCATCGGATGTTACAAATGATGGTGCGGAGACTAAGACATGTGAATATGCGCTTGCAAATGCGTTCTTCACCACCAGCAGTTAAACTTGCCTATACCTTAGTTACGATCGCTGACACTTATGGTCAAGAATCCAACAAAGGCAAGGAAATCTTTCATGTAGACTACCA
Source organism: Brunnivagina elsteri CCALA 953 (assembly GCF_002289455.1). GTDB lineage: Bacteria > Cyanobacteriota > Cyanobacteriia > Cyanobacteriales > Nostocaceae > Brunnivagina > Brunnivagina elsteri. The sequence goes on along the minus strand of NZ_NTFS01000186.1, from coordinate 12,016 downwards.
AGATTTAGCTGATGTGACTGAAATTGGTGTTGATGAAACTAGCAAAATTATGGAGAAGTTAAACGAAAAAGGTTGGATTGATATTGATGCCAATAAGCAAGTTGTACATTTAGTCAATTTGAAACAGTTGATGAATTTAGCTGGGAGATTATAAATTCAGTAAATTTTTGACGTACTTTAGTATAAATTATTATCACACTTATGCGATACTTAGCTCCTAAACCACTGGAAAGGTATGCGATCGCATCTACCCGTCTCTTACCCAAGTATAGGCGGGTTTTACCATACCCGATGTCAAATCACAAAATCGATCGAAGCTTCAACTTTCTCCGCTAAACTGAAGAAGTTCCAATTTAGACATTTTATATTGCTCTCCGCGTGATAAAAATATATGTTTCATCTACCTAAAAATAGCTGTAAATTAAAATAACTTTTTAATTCTCCCTTACAACCTCAGCACAAAGCACTCAAAATGACAGAAGCGATCGCACCTCACACTAATATTACGAATAGGAACACATTACCAGCAATTTTTTTCCATGTTGCTATGCCACAACCCCAAACTCATTTGTTTGAGGTAACATTACGGGTTACAAATTGCCCATCTCCTATTTTAGATTTGAAATTCCCCGTTTGGACTCCGGGTTCCTATTTGGTGCGAGAATACGCCAGAAATTTGCAGGATTTTACGGCTTTTACTACTGAAAAAATAGGTGAAAAATCTACTGAAGAACCTCTATCTTGGTACAAAGTCAGCAAAAATCACTGGCAAGTTAATACTAATAATATTACAGAAGCGACTATAAAATACCGTATTTTTGCTAATGAATTATCTGTACGCACCAATCATTTAGACATTACGCATGGATATTTCAACGGTGCAGCTTTGTTCTTTAGAATACCTGGCTATGATAAGCAAGCGATTAATCTAAAAATTACTCCACCAAAACCAGAATGGCAGATTACTACAGCTTTACCAGCCATACTCGGTGAAAGCAATACTTTTCGTGCTGCTGATTTTGACACTCTAGTTGATAGTCCTTTTGAAATTGGTTGCCATTCTCTACATGAATTTGAGGTGTTGGGCAAACCTCACGAATTGGCGATTTGGGGACAGGGTAATTATAATGTGCAGCGAATGATTTCCGATATCCGGCGTATTATTGAAGTCGAAGCTGGGATGTTTGGGGGTTTACCTTACGATCGCTATATTTTTTTGCTGCATTTATTTTCCCAAGCTTACGGAGGATTGGAGCATAAGGATTCTTGTTCTTTAGTTTATCAGCGTTTTGGTTTCCGCGACAGGGATAAATACGATCGCTTTATCCAATTAGTTGCCCATGAGTTTTTCCATTTGTGGAATGTCAAGCGAATTCGTCCCCAAGGTTTGGAGGTTTTTGATTATGATGGTGAAAATTACACCCCTTCTCTGTGGTTTTGCGAGGGAACTACAAGTTATTATGATTTGCTCATTCCTTTACGGGCAGGCATTTACGATGCTAAGTCATATTTATCCCATTTAGGGAAAGAAATAATGCGGTATCAAAATACTGGTGGCAGGAAGGTACAACCCCTTTCCGAATCAAGTTTTGATACTTGGATTAAGTTATATCGTCCCGATGCTAATAGCGGCAATTCCCAAATGTCTTACTATTTAAAAGGGGAAATGGTGACGCTGTTGCTAGATTTGATGATTCGCTCTAGACATCGCAATCAACGTTCTTATGATGATGTGATGCGGAAAATGTGGCATCAATTTGGTCAGGATGAAATTGGTTTTAGTTCTGAAGATTTGCAAGAGGTGATTGAGTCGGTTGCTGGGGTTCATCTAGCTGATTTCTTCGCACGTTATATCGATGGTTTAGATGATTTACCGTTTAATCAATATTTGGAAGCATTTGGGTTGCAATTAGTTGGTGAAAGTGAGGAAGAACCATTTTCTGGTTTGCGGGTTAGTAGTGAAAATGGTAGGGAAATGATTAAGTTTGTGGAAGCTGGTTCTCCTGGACAATTGGGGGGGATTAGTGCTGGAGATGAGTTGCTGGCAATTGATGGAATTAAGGTTAGTGCGAATGTATTTGCCGAACGTCTTAAAGATTATCGACCCAATGATAGTATTGAAGTGGCAATTTTTCATCAAGACCAATTACGTATTTGTCATCTGATTTTGGCTGCTCCACGGCAAAGTCGATATCAATTAAAACTTGTGCTGAATCCAACTTCAACTCAGAGAGATAATTTAGTTGGATGGTTGGGAAATTCAGCAAAGCATTTGTTTTAGATATCAGGCAATTGATTGAATATTCCCACCAAATATATATATAAAGGGCGGGAATACCCCATCCCTACTAATGATATGATTGGTGGATAGAATATTTATTTTGTCATGCTGACGTAGGAAGCATCTAAGAGCATGTTTATCTTGTCATGCTGACGCAGGAAGCATCTCAGTATGTGGGCTAAACTCCAGATTCTTCCTTCCGCAAAGCTCCACTCAGAATGACAAATTATACCTTCTTAAAATTTTCAAACATGCTCTTAAAAGTACTCTTTAAAACAATCATTTTTTAAGCGGTTAGTGAATGTTCAAAATTATCTAATTGGGCTGCTGCAACTTCGTTGGTTGTACCATAGATTTGCGGTAATATACCAATAGTCTCCATCACATCCTGCACTTCTTTATTTGAGACTTCGTTGATTTCTCTGTCTTGTTCTAGGGCAATTCCCGCAGCAATTCCCACACCTTGTCCAACACCGCAGTTAAATTCGACACTTCGACCTGGTAAACATGCGTAACCTTCAAATCCCGAACAGGGACCAACAACAGCTAAATTCGGTACATATTTCATTAAAGCATGTTGAATGCCAATGTTAAATAAGGGTGGTGTTAAAAAAGCTAAGTTTCCAAAGCCTTGATTGCAAAAATCTTGATTCCCCAAACCCTTATTTTTCGCACGCTCTTCCATCCCCTGAATAATACCTTGAATGGCTCCACCCAAGTAACAATGATAGCCGAAAGTACCTAAAGCTTCGTTTGCAGGAACTCCACCAGCAAGCATTTTTGCACCAGTTAATGGTTCAACGACATTTGTAATATTGCCTGCATGACGAATATATAACTCCCTAGCTGGTTTCACATCCACAGCACCAAGCGATCGCAACCAACTTGTGACGAATAGCATTTCATCGATCATTTTTAAGGTTGGTTGGGCTTTTCCCCGTGCTAAAATTTCCGCTTCATCCCCACTAACCCTGAATAATAGAGCATTCCACGACATGCGATCGCAATAGCCACTCCCTACAGGAGTATCGCGTGATAACAGTGCGACATTCCCATTATCAAAGATGCCCGTACTCGTCGCTAAATCTAATTTTGTACCGCGAAATCCGTGGTAAGCAATGGAAAGTGCTGGAGAACGGATATCGAGATAATCCTTGCCGACTGCGATCGCTTTGAAATAACCTTTTTTATCAACTAAGTCTTTTCGCAATTCTTCGGCATAATTTGCATCATTTCCCGCAGCAATATTCAATAATGCTTGCGCTTCTTTATCTGCAAGGTTTGTAAAGCGTTTCAGGTATTGATATTCAATATTTTGCAACTTTTCAACACTTAAACCTTGGGTTTCAAATACCAAAGTCACCGAAAGTTCGCAATTTGGTAAACCTATAGTTTCAAATCCTTTATATTTACCAACTCCAACCGTTGCTTGTGCTAATTCTGCATTTACCGTACAGTCGATAAACTGCTTGGCAAAGTAAATTTCACCTTTGGTTAGTTCAATTCCACTAATTTTATGTCCTTGTTGGACTACTGATTTTATTTCCACATTACTGAGAATATCAGCACGGGTTTCCCGCAGCATTTCCCGCAGTGCAAAATCTGCTTTTTTTGGATCGAGTGCGATTTGTTCTACCCGTGACTTGCTCAAAAATTCTTGGTAAATTGCTGGTGAATCGCCAAATGTATCTAATTGTCTTTCTTGTTGAATCGTTACGGGAACTGAGGAACGGTCTAAATATGCTAAACCACCACGGACTAAATGACCACCGATTCCGAATTTAGAATTACCTTTAAATAACAGTAGACTACGGGGATATTGATTGGTTCTGCGGTAAAATTCCCTTGCTGCACAAACTAAAGCAAGAATTCCGGGAACTTCGTCACCAAAACATATAATGTCATAACTGCGGCTCACCGCTTGAAATGCTGCCTCCATTTGATACATGACAACCTCTCTATAATTACTGCCCTCTTAGATTAATTAACAAGGTAGTTTGTGTGATTTCAGTCATAAATTAAAAATAAAATAGTACCCGTATGGGGAATTTTTCTGTATCGATTTTTGGGTACTTAAGTATATAAAAAATTATCAATAAATAATTACTAAGTAGTTATTTTTTGTTTTGTCTATTTTAGTGGATTTATACGAGTCTATTTCAAATTTATTGACGGTATATTGTGTCATATCTAACTAAGATTAGTATGAGTTTGCTTCACGCGGAGACGCAGAGAGAATAAAGATTATTTTAGGGTATGGGAAGGGGGTAGCAAGGTTTTTTTTGTACCCCACTCAAATTAATAATCGCGTTGAAATTTTGAATTTACGCTGCTAGGATGTTCTCGAAGTTGTCGAGTTGGGCGATTTGCTCTTGTTGCGATCGCGGTTGTCCGTAAATTTTGGGTAGTTTGCCTGTGTTTGCGAGGATGTCTCGAACTTCTTTGTTGGATATTTGGTTGAGATTGGTGTTATTTAAGATTGCGATCGCGGCAGCAATTCCTATACCCTGACCAACTGCACAGTTAAATTCAACAATCCGTCCTGCGGAGGATGCGTAACCTTCAAATCCTGATGCGGGGCTGATGACTGCTAGGTTGGGAATGTCTCGTAGTAGTACATGTTGCATTCCGATATTAAATAATGGTGCTGGTAGTTTGAAGAATAAAATGTTACCTAAGCCCTTTTCTGATGCTCTTGTACCCAGTCCTTCAATCCCACCACGGATATCAAAGTGGTAGCCGAATGTACCGAATGCTTCGCTGGCGGGAACTCCTCCTTTAAGCATTTCTGCACCTGTGAGGGGGTCGTTGACACCTGTGATATTACCTGCGTGACGAATGTATAATTCAGGTGCGGGTTTGACTGCTGTAGCTCCAATGCTTTTAAACCACTGAGTTAGTAGTTGCATTTCTTTGAGCATTTCGGCTGTGGGTTTGGCATCTCCACGGGCTAAGGTTTCGGCTTGTTGGGCGTTAACATCAAATAATAGGGCATTCCAGGACATTCTGTTATTGGGGAAAACTGCCACGTTCCCTTTGTCTAATACTGCGCTGCTTTGATCGAGGGAAAGTGCAGTTCCGCGAAATGAGTGATAGGCAATTGAAAGGGCAAAACTACGAACGTCAATCAAGTCGTTGGCTGCGTATAAAGCAATTTTGCTAAGGTCGTTTTTGTTATCTACAAAGGGTTTTTGCAGTTCGGCAATGCGTTCACTATCTCCACCTGCTGCCACTTTAATCCAGTTTTGTGCTTCCGTATCGTTAATATTTGCAAGACGCTGCATGAATTGCATTTCGACATTTTTTAATACTTGGACACTCAAACTCTCGGTTTCAAATGTCAAGGTTACGGAAAGTTCGGAGTTTGGTAAACCAAAGGTTTCAAACCCTTTCAGCATTTTAACTCCGGCAAATTGGGCAAGTTCGGCATTAACTGTGGAATCAATGAAGATTTTTGCTGTGTAGGTTTCACTATTGGTGAGACGAATACCTGTAATTTTTTGTCCTTGTTTAGTAACTGATGCAATATCCGCATTGCTGAGTATATCGGTACGAACTTCATTGAGCATTTCCCGGAGGACAAAATCACCTTTTTTGGGATCGAGTCCAATTTGAACTACTTCTGTACGTTTCAAAAATTCTTTATAAATGGAGGATTCATCACCGTAAGTAGCCAAATTATACTGTTTGCGAATGTCAGCAGGTACAACTGAACGGTCTAAGTAAGACAAACCACCACGTACTAAATGACCACCAATACCGAGTTGAGAATTACCTTTAAATAGTAGTAGAGAACGGGGATATTTATTTGTGCGGCGAAAATGTTCCCGTGCAGCACATACTAAAGCTAGAATTCCAGGTACTTCATCTCCAAAAGCAATCATGTCGTAGTTGCGAACTCTTGAGGTTGTTGTAGTGTGAATATCTGACATAGTGATTTCTCGATAATTTTTTTTATGCTCTCTAGAAATTAAACAACAGAAGTCAGGGCAATTTCGGATGATGGGAGCAAAAATATTTATGGGGTTTGGTGTAAATTTCGCAACAGGCTTTTTTGAGCAGTAAATCAAATGTCTTGCTATAAGCGCAGCTTAATGCGGTCAGCATATCGCATATGTATTAAACCTGAGTTTTGGGTTTAAATTTATACTTCATTTTTAGTCTTGACATTAGTGGTACTTGAAAGGCTACCATGACCTATTGTCTATTCTGATTCATCAGATTTTGATTGATGAGTTTTATCAATTTCCAAAAAATCTTGCATAAAATTCGTCAGACTAGATGATATTTCAATAGCAGCATTTACCATTGGGGAGTAAATCATGTCGCGCATTGCTTACGGGCAAGAAGATTTTTCGTTGTCGCTGCCCATTTCTCAATCTGCACTTGTCACTGCACAAGCTTTTGCCCAACAGCAACCAACAAGCGAAAAAGCTAGTCGGGTTCTTTTTAATACTCTTTCAATTTTAACAGTTAATTACTACTTAGATTTGATGGGTATTGAGACGAATCTTAGTGTTGGTGATAGTTGGAACCCTGTACTACGGCTATGTACGGATGTATCCGACTTGGAAGTTTCGGGCATTGGACGGTTAGAATGTCGTCCAATGTGTGCTTCAGGGAAAAGTTGTTACATCCCTCCGGAAACATGGAATCAAAGAGCTGCTTATGTGGTAGTTATGATTGATGAATCTTTATTGGAAGCGAAAATTTTGGGTTTTTCTCCGAGTGTCCAAACTGAAGAATTACTCGTGAGTCAATTGCAACCTCCAGAAGCTTTAACAGCACATATTAAACAATACCAGCAAAACAAACAACCAGTAAATACTCAAACTTTGGTAAATTTGAGTCAATGGTTTGCTGGTGTGGTGGAAAATGGTTGGCAAACTGTCGAATCTATATTTAGTCAACCTGAATATCGCCCTTTGTACTTGTTTCGTAGTAGTGAGTCAGCACTTATCAACCGAGAGAATGAGACAATGAGCGCAATTCTACGGGGAAAGGTAATCAATTTAGGAATTCAAATTGCCAATCAACCTGTTATTCTCATCGTTGAGCTTATTCCTCAAGAAAACCAAAAAACTAATGTTCGTCTCCAACTTCACTCGACAGGAAGTAAAATTTACCTAAAGTCAGGGATAATTTTGACTGTTTTGGATGAATTAGGTAATATGTTCTTGGAAGCACAGTCACGTAGTGCTGATAATTACATTCAATTACAGTTTAACGGTGAAATTGGGGAACATTTTAGTATCAGAGTTGGATTGGATGAGGCAAGCATTACAGAGCATTTTGTTATTTAGTTAATTCTTAATCGTTATTTGTTACTCGTTAATGGTTTACTGTTCATTGTTAGTTGTTCATAATAAATGACAACCATCCACTAACCACTAACCACTAACCACTAACAAAAATTATGGGTAAGTTAGTTGTTCTCAAATTTGGTAATGGTAGCTTTGAACAAGGGTTTCAGGTTACTTTGCAAATTGCTACAGAAGGTGAATTACCTAGTGTAGAAATTGTTGGTAGATTGCCGGAAGCAATTAAATTACCGATATATTACCAGCATTGGCAGTGTAGTTATCAACGTTTAGGTAACGCTTTTCGTTTGTCTGCGGATAAGGTGCAGGTAACAAATGTATCTATAACTGAAGATTGTCAGGAAACTGCTCGAACTTTGCGATCGCAGTTTAATTCTTGGTTACGCTCTGAGTCTTTTCTGCCTTTGCGGGAAAAATGGCTGGAACGTCTAGCTCTTACTGATGAGGTGAGAGTAATTTTGCAGACAGAAGATAATCTTCTCCAACGTTTGCCGTGGCACAGTTGGGATTTGTTGGAACGCTACAAAAAAGCCGAAATTGCTTTGACATCTCCCAATTATGAACGTAGCGATAAAGTCCGTACCACGAATTACAATGTAAAAATTTTAGCGATAGTTGGTAGTAGTCAAGGTATTGATACTCAAGCCGATCGAGCGCTATTACAAAATTTACCCGATGCAGATGTTACATTTTTAGTGGAACCCCAACGACAGCAATTAAATGACCATCTTTGGGAAGATAATTGGGATATTCTCTTTTTTGCTGGACATAGTTTGAGCCACAATGACGAAAGTGGACGCATTTACTTAAATCAAAGCGATAGCTTAAGTATGGCGGAATTGCGGTATGCTCTGGGAAAAGCTGTTGATAATGGCTTGTACCTAGCAATTTTTAATTCCTGTGATGGTTTAGGATTAGCACGGGAACTGACAGATTTACAAATACCTGAAATTATTTTCATGCGGGAAGCTGTTCCCGACAAGGTTGCTAGCGAATTTCTCAAATATTTTTTATGTGAATTTGCCAACAGTGATTTATTACAAAAGGAAATTGGAAATCCGAAGTATGAAAGCTTTTTTCTAGCAGTGCGTCAAGCTAGGGAAAGATTGCAAGGAATCGAAGATAAATTTCCCTGTGCAACTTGGTTACCAATGATTTGCCACAATAATCCCGCACAAATTCCTCTAACTTGGCAGCAGCTACATAATAATCGACATAATAATATTGTTACAGAAAATAAAAATAATACGGAATCTCTAACCCAAAAAGAAGAAAGAGAAGAAGAAAAGGAAGAAGAAATATATCTAACTGCAAACGAGACAAAATCAACTTCTACAGGCAAAGCTAAACAAACTAAACCACTATTCGCAATAGTTTCCAGCATTGCGATCGCACTTTTGATATGCGGTATCCGATTATTGGGATTATTAGAGGGTACAGAACTTCAGAGTTTCGATCAAATGATGCGATCGCGATTTGTACTTGTGCGGGAACCACCAGACAGCCGTATCATAGTTGTAGGGATTGATGATACTGACTTAGGAGAACAACGTCGTCAAGGTGAATTATTAAAAGGAACTTCCATATCCGATAAATCCTTAAATTTACTTTTAGAAAAATTAGAACAATATCAACCCCGTGTCATTGGTTTAGATATTTATCGTGACTTCAAAGCTGAAAATCCCGAATTAATTCAGCGTCTACAACAAACCCAAAATTTAGTTGCTGTTTGTAAAGGTAGCGATATTAGTAGCAATAATAACGGAATTAAACCACCACCAGAAATTCCCCAAAACAGTATCAACGAACGTTTAGGATTTAGTGATTTTATTCAGGATAAAGATGGTATAATACGCCGCCAACTATTGTATATGCGGCAAAATGCCAACTCATTATGTAGTTCGCAATTTTCCCTCAGCTTACAACTAGCATTTCACTATTTTCAGTCAGAAAACATCAAGTCACCCAAATTTTTTGGTAACAACCTCAAAATTGCCAAAACCAGCTTTAATTCCCTTCGCGATCGCACTGGAGGGTATCAAAAAATCGATGCGGAAGGTGGTCAAATATTATTAAATTGGCGTATTTCAGATGCGATGGTTCAAAAAGTAACCCTCAGGGAAGTCTTAACGGGACAAATCAACCCCGATGCATTCAAAGACAAAATCGTCTTAATCGGTGTCACAGCCAAAGCTGACTTGCAAGATTATTTACCAACACCTTACGGAAGCGAACCCGATACGCAATTACCAGGGGTATTAATTCACGCGCACATGCTCAGTCAAATCCTCAGTGCAGTTCTGAGCGATCGCCCTTTATTACAAACGTGGACACAAGGAATTGAGATTATTTGGATCGTATTTTGGTCGCTAACAGGAGGTATATTAGCTTGGCAATTCCACAGACAACCCATGTCATTACTAATTTTAATTATCACTTCCACCGGAATGCTCTACATTATTAGTATAGGGATGTTGATATCAGGTTACTGGATACCATTTGTCCCAAGTGCAATTTCGTTAACAAGTGCAGCAGTTGTGGTAATTGTAGGGAATACCAAAAAAATACATTATCCCAAATTGTAGGTATCCCCACCCTTAATATTAGTAAAATTGAATTAATCAATCAATTTATAATGATTAGGATATTTTTTAATGAAAAATATTTTAAAAAAACAAAATACGATGCAACATTTTGTGTTTGCAACCAGCATCATTTACTGTACTTTACTGACTCAAACAGCAGAATTACAGGCAAAACCAGTACCAACAAATCCAACAAATCCCACCTTCAAAAAACCCACACCTAAAAAAGTCGCCAATATCGGACAAATACAGTTTATCAGACCGATACTACCACCAGGAAATGCCCCCGGAGGTCGTCGTACAGGAGGTGGTAGACGTGATAGTTGTCCTGATGTCAACCCCAAACTCACCGCATTAGTACCCGTCACAGAAGCCGCAGACAGCGTAACAAATGTTTGGAGTTTAACCAGTGCAGAACATCCGACATTTTGGTTCTACCTTCCCTACACCAAAAGCTCTAAATACCCAACCGAATTTATTCTCCAAGACAGCGACGGAGAAAGCATACATCAAACAGAAATTTCCTTACCAGAAAAACCAGGAATTATTAGTGTTAGCATTCCTAACAGCGCTACACCTTTAGTAATTGGTCAACAATATCGCTGGTTCCTGAAAGTATATTGCAGCCAGCAAAAAAAATCATTACCTATCTATGTTGAAGGTGTAATTAATCGAGTCAATCTCAGTGCGATCGCAACCCAACAATTACGCATCGCAACACCTCAACAACAAATTACTATCTATGCCAAAAATGGTATGTGGTTCCAAGCTTTAACCACACTTGGAGAACTTCGTCGAAAAAATCCCCAAGATGCAACATTGCAAGCTACATGGAACAATTTACTTGCAGAAATTAACTTAATTGAGATTGCCGAAAAACCCCTTATTTCAAATAAACCTTAACTTTTACTTAGAAACACAAATTTTCGCACTACTGAACTGAGGTATAAAATTTAAAACTCTTACCCTTTACCAAACTTTGTATGAAAGAATATCTCCTAAAGCTTGTTCCCTCTGCGTCTCTTCTCTTTGCGACTCTGCGCGAGGCAAATTCATACCTCAACTAAGCAAGTATAAATCTATAGTTGGGATATTTTATTTTCTGGAAACCCCTTACTTCCCAACAACTCTAGGAGACTTAGGACGACAAGGTGTTCCCCGGCAAATTTGTCCAGATGGCATGTCACCAAAAACGCTACTCCGAGCGCCAATTACCGAGTTTTTACCTATAGTAACTCCCGGCGCAACAAAACAATCAGCTGCAACCCATGCTCCATCACCAATGTGAATACTAGCAGTTTGTAATCCAAATGTGGGGTCTTTTATATCATGACTACCCGTACATAGATAACTTTTTTGGGAAATGACGCAGTGACTACCGATATTAATTTCATCGAGACTGTAAAAAACCACATCATCACCAATCCAACTATAGTCACCAATAGTCACTTTCCAAGGATACGTAAACCTGGCTGTTGGTCTAATTAAAACCTTTTTACCGATGCGGGCACCAAAAAGACGCAGGATAGCACAACGCAAACCATTCAAAGGATGCAGAGTTAAGGGAAATGTCACAGATTGAATAAACCACCATAACAAAACAAACCAACTAGGTTTTCCTCTGTCATACCAAGATTGGTCATACTTGCTTAAATCTACAAAGGGTTTTACATCCATTTGTTGCAAGTTGTTTTTTTCTATATTTAAACTATTTATAGATTCGCTAATCATAGAATATCTTTGAATATCTTTAATTATTTTTACTAACAAAAGCTCAAAAGCTAATACCAATTTTATATGAGACTCCAGATTAATTGACCCCTCCATAC
>NZ_NTFS01000185.1 GCF_002289455.1 Brunnivagina elsteri CCALA 953 | reverse complement strand
AACCTTTGTTGCATCTGTGGAAAAAATCTTAAAAGAATTTGGAGAAAATTTTGTAATTAATTTTGTCTAACTACTTATGAGTCTGTGCATAAATCCTAGCTGCCAAAAGATTCCCAATCCAGATAATATTCTTTACTGCCAAAGTTGTGGTTCGGAATTATTGCTCGAAGGATGCTATCGAGTAATTCGTCATATCGGAAAAGGAGGTTTTGCGAAAACATTTGAAGTTAATGACGATAGTGAAATTACAAAAATTCTGAAGGTTTTAACTGAAAATACAGCCAAAGCAGTATCTTTGTTTAAGCAAGAGGCAGAAATCTTAAAAAGATTTAACCATCCTGGAATACCAAATGCTGAGGATTATTTCGAGTTTTTTCCTCATAACAGTCAGCAACCAGTTTATTGTCTAGTTATGGAGAAAATAGAGGGAGAAAATTTACAGGAATACTTAGAACAAAGAAATAATCGTCCAATTAATGAGAAGCAGGCTTTTATTTGGCTAAAAAACTTAGCAACTATTTTGCATGAAGTACATCAAAAAAATTTATTTCATCGTGATATTAAACCTTCAAATATCATGCGTCGAACTGATGGACAATTAGTGTTAATAGATTTTGGGATTGCACGGGAGGTTAGCGAAACCTATGAGAAAAAACAAGCAGAAGGACAAATTACAAAATTCTTAACTGATGGGTATGCTCCACGAGAGCAAGATTTAGGTCAAGCGGTTCCACAATCAGATTTCTTTGCATTAGGTCGTACTTTTGTTCATTTACTAACAGGAAAGTATCCGGCTGATTTAATGGATGACCGCTATGATGACCCCTGTACTATGATAAATTGGCGCGAACATTCAAGCAATATATCTTCAGTATTCGCCGATTTTATTGATAACCTAATGGCACCAGCAATTAAGAATCGACCAGCTAATACTCAAGCAATATTGGATAAATTAGCTGAAATTGATAATATTTTATATCCTCCCAAAGTACCTACATTACAATTATATAGCCCAGAAATAGTAGAAATAAATAATAATATTACACTAGCCTATACTCTAGGTGGTTGGCTAAAAGGGCATTTAGACGTTGTTTATTGTGTAGCAATAAGTCCGGATGGAAAAACTCTAATTAGTGGTAGCAAAGATAAAACCATAAAGCTATGGAAGATAGATTCAGGGGAAGAAATTCTTACCATTAATGATGACGCTAATGTTTACTCTATAGCCATAAGTCCTGACGGAAAAACCTTGATTTCTGCTAGTGATGATAAAATAGAAATTTGGAATTTGATGACTGGAGAGTTAATTTATGCTCTATCTGGACATGAGGCAGAAGTTTTTTCTGTAGCAATTAGTAATGATGGAACAATATTAGCTAGCGGTAGTGCGGATTATGTAATCAAATTATGGAACTTGAAAACATTAAAAGAAATTAAATCCTTCACTGATAACTCTAGTATTGTTACTTCTGTAACATTTAGTTCTAAAAATCAATTCTTATTTAGTGAGTGTGAATATGGTACGGTTAAATTCTTCCCAGCAGGACGTACTTTGATAAATGGTGGAAGTATTAGTTCTATTGCGGTAAGTCTTGATGAGCAATTTATAGTTTGTGGTGATTATGCTCCTAAAAGCAAATGCCTACGGAAGTAAAGTAGTTACCAAAAAGTAACTATAATTTGGATTAGTTAGACTTGAAATTTGAATTAGGAACTAAAGCAACTGCGACTTTTCGTTACCTATTCTCTTAACGCAGCATTTCTGAGACTTTGATGCGTCGAGTTCAGATCAAAAGCACCAAACAATGCCTAATTTTGTTGAATCGGAGTTTTAATATATAAACTGTTTCAGATGATTCAAATTTACCTGCATAGCTATATCGATTAGCAACTATGTTTATTTTTTATAGTGGGATATATTAGTTATTCTTAACTGTGAAAAAATGTAACTACTGTTACAATCTAACTGATAATTTGTCACCTACAATCAAATCTCTCCAAAAAGTAATAGTCCCAAAATACTCCACAGGTAGGGATATACGACTTTTATTTGTGGGGAAATCACACCGAAAGGTACTGTTGATTTTCATACCTGTCTTCTAGATTAGAAATATATAGTATTTATGGGACATATGAGGAATAAATAATTCAACGGATGACAATTGTAAAGTTTTTTTGCTATTTTGTATTTACCGGAACAGTTGCGGCTGAAAAGCTAAGTTTAAATAACTGTTAATTCCTCAATTTACCAATTAATTCCCTGACGAAATTCGGTTACGTGTTTATCAAAAATTATTTGAAAGCACAATTGAAATTGCCGGAATATGTCGTGTGGGAATTGTAGGTTGATGAAGTAGATGCAAAAACCCTTAATTTAGACCAGGAGAAGCTTGCTACAATGCTCAAAACCAATGACCAAAATATTGTTTTTCCTGCTTTTGTTCAACCAATCGCAGAAGAAAATCAAGTTACCAATACAAAACAGTTGCCAAAAATTAAGGTTGATTTGTTGCAACCAGTGCGAAATCGACTCGATTCATTAGAAATAAAAAACCGCAAATTAGCAAGATTAGTTGCTAAAGCTATCCCCGCACAATGTCCGTTTGAGCGTGATATCGTTGTCTTTGGTCGCAAAGTAGCTCATATTCCCCCAATGTGCAAACTAAATCCTTTGTATGACCAATTTGTGGGATTGCGTTTTCGTGCTTTGTGCTATTTAGTAGACCAATGTGGAGAAGATATTCAATCTTACTGCTAGTTGGAGAGTCAGAAGTCAGAATAAATGAGATTAAGACTTTAAGCTTTTTGATTATTGATGAGGCTGTAAATCTACTAAAATTAAATAGTACAGTCTATATAGAGACAGCAGGAAATGGACATTAAAATTGAGCGTCAACCAAGTCAAGAACACCTCGATAAATTAGGTGTATCCAAATGGGGGATTTGGGAAAAGGAAGTATCAAAATTTCCCTGGACTTATGACTCTCAAGAAACTTGCTACTTTTTAGAAGGTGATGTTATTGTCACCCCTGTTGGGGGAGAAAGTGTAGAAATGGGTAAAGGTGATTTAGTCACTTTTCCATCAGGAATGTCTTGTACGTGGGATATTCGTAAAAGCGTAAAAAAACATTATTACTTTGATTAGTTAGTTTCTCTGAAGTAATTGGAATTTAGGATTCAGAGTCAAGGATTCAAAATAAAGGATTCAAAATAAAATATTCTTTCGTGTATGGCAAAGTAAGAACAACTAGCGCTATTGCCATCATATATAGTAGTTCTAAATCATTCGTGAAATTCAATATCCCCGACTTCCTAGAGAATCCGGGGGTATAAGTCTTGATTTTTACTTTGATTTTACTCCTTCCCCTATTAGCAAACGAGAAAATGTTACTACATCTGAGTACATGGCAGGAAGTCGAAGCTTATTTAGAACATTCTCAAGGAATCATTTTACCAATTGGTTCCACCGAACAACATGGTCCAACTGGGTTAATTGGTACAGATGCAATTTGTGCGGAAGCTGTATCTGGTGGTGTTGGTGATGCTGTTAAAGCGATGGTTGCCCCGACTATCAGTGTGGGGATGGCGCTGCACCACACGGCGTTTCCTGGTACAATTAGCCTGCGTCCAAGTACGATGATTCAGGTGGTAGGGGATTATATTACCTGTTTGGTGAAAGCGGGTTTTCGCAAGTTCTATTTTATTAATGGACATGGTGGAAATGTTGCGACGCTAAAAGCTGCATTTTCCGAGACTTATATTTATTTGGAAGATTTGCAGATATCCGATGCCAGTTTAGTACAATGCCATGTTGCAAATTGGTTTATGTGCGGTTCGGTTTATAAACTGGCACATGATTTATATGGAAAAGAAGAAGGTTCCCATGCGACTCCTAGCGAGGTTGCTCTGACTCAGTATATTTATCCGGAAGTGATAAAGACAGCACCACTTTCGCCAGAGGTAAATAAAGAAGGGAAAATATATGGTGCGACTGATTTTCGTCGTCGTTACCCTGATGGTAGGATGGGTTCCAATCCTGGTTTAGCGACACCTGAACATGGTAAGCAGTTTTATGATTTGGCTGTGAAGGAACTGAGTGCAGGGTATTTGGAATTTTTGAATGGGACATAACATAATAATTATTAATATGGAGAATATGGAGGGCGAATAACCATTCGCCCCTACAATGGGAAATATACTACGAGCGGCTTAAAACTTTACTAATATAGAACCCCTCTCCAACCTCTCCCCTTGGTAAGGGGAGAGGCTTAAGAAATTGAATTTGTATACTAGTCAAAGTCTATTTTCTAACCGTTTTTAGTATAACTATACTGCAAAACCTAAATATAGAATCCCTCAGAAAGCCAAATCTTTTATTTGGATGTGTTGGGAAGTTTTTGAATTCGCGTGAACCTTTGTAATTAGAAATCTCGGCTAGCTTTTGTAACGTTGTTGTACTGGGGTATTGTTTGCCTTGGATTATCCAAGTTGGGAAGCCTTTAATTTTATCAATTTTACATAATTCTGGATGGGCATTTTTGCCACCTTCAGAACATGCGATCGCTCTTTTCATTTTGGAAAAGGGAAATAGCAGGAATTATTGTTGGGGTTAACGGTTGTTAACCCTAAATATCAATTTATACCAGAATTAACAGCGTGCAATGCCGTCTTCACGGGCAGCACGTTGAACTGCTGCGGCTACGGCAGGTGATACGCGGTTATCGAATACAGAGGGGATGATGTGTTCTTTATTTAAGTCAGATGGTTTGACCAGAGATGCGATCGCACTGGCTGCTTCAAGATACATTGAGGTTGTAATCGTTGCGGCACGACAGTCTAATGCACCCCGGAATACCCCTGGAAATGCCAAAACGTTATTTATCTGGTTGGGGTAGTCGCTCCGTCCTGTTGCCATTACAGCTACGTCTTTAATCACTAATTCCGGCTGGATTTCGGGGATGGGGTTTGCCATTGCAAAGACAATCGGGTCTTTTGCCATTGAGCGTACCATTTCTGGGGTTAAAACACCTGGGGCACTGACACCAATGAATACATCGGCTCCTTGAATAGCACCTGCGAGGGTTCCCTGGGCTTTGACGGCAAATTCCCGTTTCTCGTCGGTTAGTTCTGGACGACTGGTTGAGAGAATACCTTTGGAATCGCACATGATGATTGTCTCTGCACCTGCTTTTTTGAGTAAGCGTGCGATCGCAACTCCCGCAGCACCAGCTCCGTTGATGACGATACGAATCTTCTCCATTGGCTTGTTTACTACCTTTAAGGCATTAAATAACGCCGCTAAGGTGACAATTGCTGTACCATGTTGGTCATCGTGAAAGACGGGAATATCCAATTCGCGCCGCAATCTTTCTTCAATCTCAAAACATCGAGGAGCGGCAATATCTTCTAGATTTACCCCACCAAAAACTGGAGCTAGATTCTTCACAGTACGGACTATTTCATCGGTATCTTGGGTTGCTAGACAAATGGGGAAAGCATCGATACCAGCAAATTCTTTAAATAACATTGCTTTGCCTTCCATCACTGGCAAAGAAGCTTCCGCACCTAAGTTACCTAAACCTAAAACAGCACTACCATCGGTAACAATGGCGACAGTATTACCTTTGATGGTAAAGTTGTAAACTTCTTCGGGATTTTGAGCGATCGCTTTACAAACCCTGCCGACTCCGGGTGTATAAGCCATTGCTAAATCGGAGACGCTTTTGATTTCAATCCGGCTAGTAACGCTGATTTTACCACCACGATGGAGATTGAAGGTGCGATCGTAGACATCAAGAACTTTGATATCAGGTAAACCTTTTACAGCCTGGACAATCATCTCCGCATGTTCCGTACTCGCAGCATCCACAGTCAAATCGCGAGTGGAAATAGCCCTTGTTTGCTCGATTAAATCAATCTGACCGAGATTTCCACCATTGGATGCGATCGCTTGTGTCACAGAAGCTAGCATCCCGACGCGATTGGGAATTTCTAAGCGTATAGTTAGACTAAAACTTGAATTCGGTGTGAGGTCAACCATTATGTATACTGCCCTTTTCGTGAAGAAAAATCTATACAACAATCGGTATCATCATATGATGAAGGCGAGCAAAAAATACACCATTCCCAGGTGGCGGTAATTTTACCGATTTAATCATCAAACCAATTAATTAATTTAGTTGAAAAATACTTAAAAAAACTTTACAATATTAAGCAATAAATAAAAAGCGCCTTCCGAAGAAGACGCTCTGTAGTTTGGTTTTACTGTGGAGATGTGTTACAGCATATCTCTACAATTTTTTTTAGGCTTTTGCTAACCTTTACTAACCTGCGAGACTCCCGTAGGGACTTATCGCCAACGCAGGAGCCGAAATTGCAACAGGTGTTTCTACACCAGCAGCTAAATCTAGGGGGAAGTTGTGAGCATTGCGCTCGTGCATTACTTCCATGCCCAAGTTTGCACGGTTGATGACATCAGCCCAAGTATTGATAACCCGACCTTGTGAATCGATTACCGACTGGTTAAAGTTGAAACCATTGAGGTTGAATGCCATTGTCGAGATACCCAGTGCGGTGAACCAGATACCAACAACGGGCCAAGCACCTAAGAAGAAGTGCAAAGAACGACTATTATTGAAGGAAGCGTATTGGAAAATCAAGCGACCGAAGTAACCATGTGCAGCAACGATGTTGTAGGTTTCTTCTTCTTGACCGAATTTGTAGCCGTAGTTTAGGCTTTCGTTCTCGGAGGTTTCACGAACCAAAGAAGATGTTACCAATGAACCATGCATTGCGGAGAACAAGCTACCACCGAATACACCAGCCACACCTAACATGTGGAAGGGGTGCATTAAGATGTTGTGTTCAGCTTGGAACACAATCATGAAGTTGAAGGTTCCAGAAATACCCAAAGGCATACCGTCAGAGAACGAACCTTGACCAATAGGGTAAATCAAGAATACTGCGGTTGCAGATGCCAAAGGAGCAGAGTAAGCAACGCATATCCAAGGACGCATACCCAAACGGTAAGACAATTCCCACTGACGACCCAAGTAGCAAGCACAACCGATGAGGAAGTGGAAAACTACCAACTGGTAAGGACCACCATTGTACAACCACTCATCAAGGGAAGCTGCTTCCCAAATGGGGTAGAAGTGAAGACCGATGGCGTTGGAAGAAGGAACAACTGCACCAGAGATGATGTTGTTTCCATAAATCAATGAACCTGCTACTGGCTCACGGATACCATCGATATCAACAGGAGGTGCTGCAATGAAAGCGATGATAAAGCATGTTGTCGCTGCAAGCAGGGTTGGAACCATCAATAAACCGAACCAACCTATATATATGCGGTTTTCGGTGCTGGTAATCCACTCGCAAAAGCGGTCCCATGCGCTTGAGCCGGAGCGACGCTGGAAGGTTGTTGTCATGTATTTATGAGTGCGAAATATTTATGGTGGTGAATTTATTACAGGTAAATCTTATCTACCTGCATTTATAAACCTACAACATTTTGGCTAAATAAGAGTATATACTCGCCATTAGCATTTCTAATATGTTCGATTGTTTTTACTTACACAAAATTATCACCTGATGCGTTTAGGTGATTTATTTTTATATTTAACCCAATTATTTAATAAATCGTTACAATTGTCAATCCCTGGAAGTGGCTAATTTCCGTCATCGGATAATTTCTTTATTGAGATAGATTTATTTGTGTTAATTAAAGGAAATATATTTGGAGTGATTAGATATTTTTTACTTTACAAAAATTATGGTTTGGTTGTCAAGCTACAAATAATTTCTGCCTTAATAATCAAAGTAGTCGTAACCCAACATTTTATAAATTGTTTGAAGTCTCTTAACCGTTGAGTTTAGATATTTTTGTGGTTTAAAGAATTTCTATTTTCCCAATATCATATGTTGGGTTACGCAAAGCCTTCACCCAACCTACAAATAACTATAAATAATTTCTGGCTTAATAATCAAAGTAAATAAAGGGTAGACTACCTTCTGGTGCAAGCAACCAAACAGCGTAAAAACAAAAGGGTATAAAGATAAGCTTGAGATGCCAGTTAAATTGTAGTTTCAGTCTGCGGCTAAAGAAATAAGTGATTGACATGCAGGTTGCAAGTATGAACAGCAACAGGGCAATTTGGGCTTGACTCATCTTGAATGCTTCGACGTAGACAAGTTGGGCAAATTGAGCATCTGCTGGATGTCCCCAAAGATGCTGTGTAGCTAGCCAGGAGTCTTTGAGATTGGGTAAGCGGAACCATATCCAGGAGGTAAAAACCATTAATTGGGTGAGGAGCCATGCGAAGATAATGCCAATTGGGGATTGCCAAAAAGCTTCGAGAAATTCCGAGCGATCGCACCAGGTATCAACTAACCGATGTAGGATTAGGGCAAAGCCGTGGAGCATTCCCCAAGCCAAGAAACCCAAAGTAGCACCGTGCCAAATACCGCATACTACCATTACAATCATCAGGTTGACGCAAGTACGTTCTAAGCCAGCACGGGAACCACCAAGGGGAAAATAAAGATAATTCCGCAGCCAATCCCCCAAAGTCATGTGCCAGCGTCGCCAAAAGTCGGCGATACTAGTGGCGAAGTAGGGGAAATCAAAGTTTTCGGGTAGTTTTAAACCGAATAGTAAGGCACTACCCCGTGCTATATCTACGTAGCCGCTAAAATCGAGGTAAAGTTGTAAGCCATAGGCAAAGGTTGCGAGCCAAATGTCTGTACTGCCTGCGCGTTGGAGATTGCCGAAGCAAATATCAACAAATGTACCAATATTGTCAGCGAATAAGCCTTTTTTTACAGCACCTCTCGCGATTAACCATAGTGCTTCAGTGATGGCATCGGCTGTGGGAAATTGATTGGTTTTAAACTGGGTTGC
The DNA here is from genome assembly GCF_002289455.1 of Brunnivagina elsteri CCALA 953. Lineage (GTDB taxonomy): Bacteria > Cyanobacteriota > Cyanobacteriia > Cyanobacteriales > Nostocaceae > Brunnivagina > Brunnivagina elsteri. The sequence goes on along the minus strand of NZ_NTFS01000185.1, from coordinate 3,908 downwards.
GAGTTGATGAAAGCGGGTAATGGGACCGGAAGTGACTTTTGCAAAAAATAATTTATAAGCGGCAAATTTGATAAAATTTCCGGTAGCAGGTGCGCCACGATAGATATCGACTAGATAAGCAATGCACTCAAAAACGAAGTAGGAAATTCCTAAAGGTGCGATTAGTTTAAATGAATCTAAACCCAAACTAGTTGTTGTGGCTTGCGGTAAAGCAAACTTGAGCAGGGGAATGAAGTATTTAAAACCAAAAAGGATAAAAATATTGAGAAATACGCCTACTGAGACGAGTATAAGACGACGACGACCCCAATCAGCTTGGGCATATTGCCATTCTTCGTTGGATATTTGCCAATCTTGGGTATGTTGACGGGGAGATGTGTTTTCTCCTAGTTCGATGCCGATACGGTAGTTAATAAAAACTAGAACTAAGAGAAGTAGGATGTATGCTGGCTGATAGGATGTATAAAAAATTATGCTGGCGATTAGGAGTACAAACAAGCGGATGTTTTCTTCTTCGACTGTCCAGTAAACGCCAAGTACGCTAAGTAGAAATAATCCGTATGTTATTGAGATGAAATTCATTTAATGTGGGAATCCTATTTTGTGAAAATATAGATTGGGAGATAAACCGCCAAGTACGCCAAAGCGCCAAGGGAAGAAGGAATAAAGATATATATAAATAAATTTATGAATTATTTTGTGATTATTTTTTGTTGCTCCAGGGAATCATGGGGTCTTTGGCGAGCTTTTTGGATAGTTCGTATGCTCCGTAACGGTTGAGGTGGCTTGGATCGGAGAAGAAGTCGTTGTTTTGGGGATAAAGTAAGCTGAGGTCACGGAAGACGAAGTGAGTGCGATCGCTTGCTATTTTTAACATGTATTGCTGAAATTCTTGTTCGTGTTGGGTACGAATTGGGTCTAAGTATTCGGCTGTTAAGGGCGTATTGACGAATACTAGGGAGATTTTTTGAGATTGGGTAAATTGAAGGATGTTTTGTAATGCGGTATCTTGGTCGTTTCCAAGTAAGAATGATTTGTAGTCGTTGTCGTAGCTACCGCTAACTTTGGAATGTTTTTGATAGTAGGTTGTGGGGTCAAAACGTATTGATAATGGGAGAAAACCATCGAAGTCTACTGACTGGGATGATGCATCCAGTTCGCCATCGTTAGGGCTGGTTTTGCTGCTTCCTGGTGGGGTTTCACTGCTACTAAAAATGGGGAGGGATTTTATGCGATCGTTTAAAATTGTTTTCAGGCGATCGCGATGTTGATAAGTTCCCGAAGCTCCCGCTAATCCTTGATTTAACCATTTATCTACTGCTTGATAGCTGTTTTCTTGATGGTTGTTTGTTTTGCTATTGGCGATGGATTTTGATGTTGATTTTTTCTCGTTGGGGTCATTACCCTTTGCTATAAACTTTTCTAGGGCTTCTTTGTAACCAGGTGATGCGGTAATTGCTCGGTATGTCACGTCTTCACGTCCGCTATTGAAGGCACGGGAACCATCTGCCCAGATGACTATTTTGGGGACTTCTTCCGGTTGGAGAACTTGACGCAGGATGAAGTCAACAACTTGGGATGTTGCTCCATTTATACCAAAATTAAAGATATCTAAATTCCGATAGCCTTGGGTTGCTAATGCTTTGGAGAGGGCTACGGGGTCAATTCCCCGGAGGGCGCGGGATGAACCGATAATTAAAATATCTGGGGTTGTACCGTTTTTTTGCAAGCGCTGTCTGTAGAGGGCAAATTGCTCGTCGAGTTGGCGAGCATTAAATGTGGGGGTTTGGTTGCGTGCTGCTAATAGGATTGCTGTTGCTGTTGCTTGACTTTTCGATTGAGAATTATCACCTTTCGGCTGGGTAAATTCCGAAGCATTAAAGGTATTATTACCTTTTTCTGCGGATGTATTTGCCGTCAATCTGGTATTGCTTGGTTCATCGATCTGACTTGCGATCGCAGGCATCGGATTATTTTGTGGGTTGGTACGAGAAACGAAATAATTTAATACCCAATCTGTTTGAATTGTCAATAATAAACCCAAGCTACCCCAAATTAAGGCAACTAAACGTCCCTTTTGTGCTACTGAGTCACGCTCTGACGGTTGACTAGTATCCATAAATAGTTGACTTTTTAAAAGAAACTTTCTGGCAGTAACACCCCAATCACTGGCGATTCCTTTGACAAAAGTCTGAACTTCTTGTGCTGTTAAGTCTGGACGTAATCCCGAATCGTTTGAGTCTGATGGCAAAAGTTCGCGAACGTAAGCAGAAGTTGCCGCAAATTCTGGTGTTGGTTCGGGTACAACACGTTTTCTGGGTTGGAAGTCTACACCATAATGCCACAGTGGTTCTTTGTTACCTGCACGACGACCGTAAATTCGTACCCCGGTAATCCCGGAGACTTCGATTTGCCGCAGTAATTTAATCACTTTGCTGGCGACTTGTTTGCGGTTGGGGCAAACAGGTGCATCACACATTACATGTAATAAGTCAGCTTTACGGAGGAGGAGGACGCGAATCCCGCCTGTTTTTAAACGCCAACTGAGGTTAGGGTTGAGTAATCGCTCTAGTAAAAAAAGAATAGCAGGTTCATCCGCAGAAGTAGCTAGTTCTAAAGGCGGAATTGCTAAATCTGGATGTTGTTTTGCGGGGAGAGAGAGCCAGTCAATCCAAGCTGGGTCGGCATCTTTGCTAGTTTGACCGTAGAGGGTGGCGGCGGTTATGGCTTGTGGGGCAACATCTTCGAGGATTGTGCCAATTGTTTCCATACACAGGATGCGGTGTGGTGCTGGGGATATGGCATCTTTTGGGTTAACGGAACTGCAAAATATGTGAAGTGTTGATTCTTGTAATGATGTTGTGACTGTTATTTTGGTATTGGGTGATTTTTGAGCTAATTTTTCGTTTAAATATTCTCCTAAAGCTTCCGTATCTCCCCATCTTGCCCATTCTTTGAGCATTATTTCTGGTGGGGTTAAATCAATCCGCAGTGTCCAATCGGTTTTACTTTCTCCCTGAACTTGGGCAACGATAACTGCATCTTGATAGCCGGAAAGTTTGAGATGACGGAGTTTTTGGGCAATGGGTTCGGCAATCAGGGTTGGATCGGGGCTATAGCTGGATTTACAGTGTACCCACAAGCGTTTATTGGTTTGGTTGTCTGGTTTTTTGACTTTGACTTGAACACTAACACCGAAATTGCTGAGGGTTTCGCCGAGATATCGTGCGATCGCATCTGGATCCCCTTGCCGTGCCAAGCTTTCATTGGAGATAATTAGCGCTCCTCCAGACTGGTTTGACTTGTCGCGGAGTAAGGTTTGGTTGATTTTTTCGTTGACTTGTTCTAAATGGCGATCGAGTTGATTCAAATAAACTCGATGACACCATTCGGGACGTTTTGTACCTTTTTTTCTGCCGTAGACGAATACTTGATATATTGAAGGTTGGTCGTTGTTTTCGCCACTCTTGAGGGCATCTAGGTCTGTTTGCTGTAAAGCAGTGAGCAAGTCTAATAATGTATGCCAGCGTTGAGGACATTCAACTGATTCGCATAAAATATGTAGGTCATTTCCCCGCAACCGGACTTTTACGCCTAAAGTGTTGATGCCAGTTGCTTGGCTTACCCACTGTAATATTGTTTTTTGGCGGTCTGGTAGTAATGATTTCATGGGAAAACAGGAAAAGGGGATAAGGGGAAATTTGGGGGATATAAAGGTAATGGGGAAAAGGAATATTAATTGTACAGACGACTCGCTGGGTTATCTCTTCTAATTTGTATACAGACAATTTGGTTGGTTGTCTCTACTTCTTTTAATAATGGGCAGATAACTTGTAAACTGGAACTATAGAATTATCTCACTATGAAGCTTTTTTTATATTTTTGTCATTCTTGAATCAAAGCAATAT
>NZ_NTFS01000184.1 GCF_002289455.1 Brunnivagina elsteri CCALA 953 | reverse complement strand
CTGTTTCGTTCCCTTTTAAACAGGATTTGTCAAGATAGTTAGCGATAAATATCTAAGTAAGGGTGGCGATTAAATGAACTTTTAAGCACTCGGTTAGCCGTAATTTTGTTCGTTTTCTCGACACGCTGGTAACAAAATAACCAGTTTTAAATTGCTAGAACCCTTGATTTTTAAAGTGTTTTAGGGGATGAATCAGCCCTGGGATTAAGGGGGGTAATTCCGAGATATTAGGGGAATTAAGAATTATTAATCTATCGAACACGGAATATTTAAAGCCTTTTCTAATAAGTTTTGATACTCTTTATTCTTAATTCGATACGCACCAAATCTTTCTAAGTGAGGATTCATCATTTGGGCATCAAACAGAAGAAATTCACGTTCCCGCAAGCGTTCGACTAACTTCACCATCGCGACTTTGGAACCATCAGGAATGCGAAAAAACATTGATTCACCAATAAATATACCAGCGATCGCAATCCCTAAAATTCCGCCTGCGAGTTGTTCCCCTTGCCAAGTTTCAAAACTATAAGCCCAACCAGCCTTATATAATTCCCAATAGATTTCTTTTAACTCATCTGAAATCCAAGTCGTATCACGATTCGCACAACCTTCTACCACAGACTCAAAATCTTGATTTATTGCCACATGAAAACGTTCCTGATTCAAAACCCTCTGTAACGACTTTGGATAACGGAAACGTTCATCGAGAGGAATCAGAGTGCGATCGCGACTTCCGTACCACCCCAATTGATTGTTATCATCAGCCATGAGAAAATAACCTTGGGAATAGCCTTGAATAATAGTAGCAACGTCATATTGCATAAAATTATAGATACTGGTTAATAGTTAGTAATTAGTGAGTGAAATTGGTATCAGTTTTTACTCATACTGAAATTAATTTTCTTGTTGCTAATTACCAATAACCTATTAACGATAACCAATTACCTATCACTAATTATCTATTAACTATTTACCCATTACCAATTCTCAAAATTATGACAGAACCAATCCCGGCTATCACACTACTACCTTCGGAAAAACCCGAACAAGAAGGAACTTGGTTGAAACAAAACTTACATAGATGGCTTGACGAGCAATTTATACCAGAAGCTGTCAATAAAAAAATAGCCGAACGCGCAGCGCAAATATTTGTACGTCAGCGAATGGAAGGAGAAAACGACCTTGGTTCGCTAGTATTAGCAATTGTGACAGAAATGCAAGCGTTCGACTTTTCCAAAAGCTTCTATGGAGAATTTGCGATCGCAAATGCCGTCAGCGAAATTCTCCTAGAAAGTCTTGGTATAGATAATAAGTGTTGCGGACAATGATTAAAAGTTATGAGTTATGAAGTTATTTATATTCCTAACTCCTAATACCAATTACTTATGAATATGAAGTCGCACATTATTTAGACCCCTCCAAACCTCCCCTACCCTGCGGGAACGCGAAGCGCGTAAAGCAAGGGGAGGTGCCACAGGCGGTGGGGTTATTTTATGCGTCTTCATATTAAAATGGTATAACTTCCTCTACCAACTAGACTTCACAACCCCAGGTAGCAAACCTTCATGTGCCCACTCGCGCAAAACGTTGCGAGAGAGACCGAAATCACGATAAAAACCTCTAGGACGACCAGTTACCCAGCAACGGTTATGCTTACGAACAGGTGCGCTATTGCGAGGTAATTGCTGAATTTTCCGATGAATTTCAAACTTTTTCAACGGATTATCAGCCATTCTAAACTCTTCAAGCAAAGCTTCGCGTTTATCAGCGTACTTTTCTACTATTCTGGCGCGTTTCTTCTCGCGCTCAATCATGCTCTTTTTTGCCATTACATTCCGTAAACTAAATTTTTAGACAGCATTCCCTATTCTATATCAAGAACAAATGGAAATTTGACATTGGGCATTGTTGAGTTAGAGATTACAACTTAAAGATTGGTTAATAACCAATCAATACCCTATACCTGACCATTAGATGGACACAAATCGGCAAACTCACAGCGATCGCAACCCGGATTTCTGGCTTTACAAACAGCCCTACCATGATAAATCAGGCGAATTGACCAATTTTCCCAGTCAGGTTGGGGTAACAACTTCATCAAATCCCGCTCTATATGAATAGGATCGTCAAACTTTGTAAACCCTAAACGATTACTCAAACGCTTAACATGAGTATCAACCGTGACACCTGCATTAATCCCATAACCATGTGCTAGCACAACATTAGCCGTTTTCCTCGCGACTCCAGGCAACTTTAATAAATCATCCATGCGATTTGGGACTTGACCGCCAAAATCTTGGACAATCATTCTACAAGCACCTTGGATATTCTTAGATTTATTGCGAAAAAAGCCAGTTGTCCGCACCAATTCAGTGATTTCTGACAAATCCGCATTTGCCATACTGGGGGCATCTGGAAAACGAGCGAACAATTCTGGTGTTACTTTATTCACACGTTCATCAGTACATTGGGCAGAAAGGATTGTTGCTACCAGCAATTGAACAGTTGTGGAATAGTCTAAAGAGCAAGTAGCATCGGGATAAAAACGCTTGAGACGCACGAGAACTTCGAGCGCTCTTTGCTTATTCGATGATTTATTTGATGACCTTGTGCGGGTAATGCTCACTGCGATCGCTTATTCAAATAGCTTATAAAATTAGCTTACTGAAACAATGCTTCTTTAACAATTAGAAAAATCCCTAATCCCAAAAGTAGCACTAAACCAGTTTGCATTACACCCTCTTGGATGCGATTTGGTAGAGGTTTCCCCCGCAAACCTTCGATTAACAAAAATGCCAATTGTCCACCATCCAAAGCTGGTAGGGGCAAAATATTAATCACAGCCAAATTGATGCTAATCAACGCGCCAAAAAAGAACAAATTCCCTGCGTCATTTTGAGCTATACTAGCGCCAATTTTGACGATTTTCACAGGTCCAGCCACTTGTCCGGCAGTTTCTTTAAAATTTGTAATCAACTGCCCAAATCCGCCAAATGTACCCACAACTATTTGCTGGAACTTCGAGGCGGATACACCAAGAACCTCAGAAATACTGCGATCGCGATTGTAAACAGGCTTGCCATTAGAAGACAAAACGGGTTTACCATTGGCAGATAAACCAATACCAATTATGCCCTTACCATCTTCACCAGCTTTAGGCGTAACTTTTAAATCGAGTATTTCTTCTTGTCGCTTAATTTGTAATTGTATTTCTTGATTTGGGTGATTTTTAATCTCTTCCGTCAAAATGCGCTGAGAATCTAGAGAAGCAGGAAGCTGTTTATTGTTCACAGCAACAATAATGTCATCTTTTCTGACACCTGCTTGATAGGAAATAGATTCCTGATTAACTGGTTGCACGATCGCACCAGGTTCGTATCGGATTTCCGGCGTTCCAATAATACCCAATTGCAACACCAACAACAGGTAAGCAAAAATTAAATTAGCGATGACACCAGCACTAATCACAATTGCCCGGTCTAAAATTGGACGATTACGCAGTAAATTCGGGTCATCAGCAGGAATATTGCTGTCTGGATCATCATCAGGGAAACCGACAAAACCACCCAATGGGAAAGCACGGACAGCATACTCAGTTTCAGAACCCTGATACTTCCAAATCACCGGACCAAAACCCAGCGAAAAGCGATTAACATAAATACCTTGTGACCTTGCTGCAATAAAATGTCCCGATTCATGAACCAGGATTAAAACAGCTAAAACTGCGATCGCCGCTAAAAATGACATAGATTAATTTTAATTAAGATTCAGCTACACTTATCCATTCTAAAGCGTCTATCTCAACTCAATCCTCTCCTCCATGTATTATTTCCGTATTAGCAATAGGAACTAGGCAAAAATGATATTCCCAAAATTCCCTTTGCGTCTTTGCGACTTTGCGCGAAAAAAATCCATATTTTATTCCCCAACTACAACACCTCCCTCCCCATAAACCCCTGCAACACCTCAGGAATCCGAATACTTCCATCAGACTGTTGATAATTCTCCAAAACAGCAGCCATAGTTCTCCCGATAGCCAAACCCGAACCATTCAAAGTATGAACAAACTGCGTTCCCTTCTTCCCCGACTCCTTAAAGCGAATATCACCACGACGAGCTTGAAAATCAACAAAGTTAGAACAACTGGAAATTTCCCGATATTTACCCGAAGAAGGCAACCAAACCTCTAAATCATAGGTTTTCGTCGAACTAAAACCCAAATCACCCGTACACAACTCCATCACTCGATAGGGCAACTTCAAAGCTTGTAAAATTGCTTCTGCATTCCCGACTAATTTCTCCAACTCCACAAACGAAGAACTAGGATGTACAAACTTCACCAATTCCACTTTATTAAATTGGTGCAAACGAATCAAACCACGCATATCCCGTCCATAACTGCCAGCTTCCCGACGAAAACAGGGAGTACAAGCACAATGATAAATCGGTAAATCCTCCGCATTAATCACTTCACCGCGATACAAATTTGTAACAGGCACTTCTGCTGTAGGAATCAACCACAAATCATCTGCCTCACATTTAAAACTTTCCTCAGCAAACTTTGGTAACTGTCCCGTTGCTGTCATCGACTCCGTATTCACCAAAATTGGCGGCATAACTTCCACATAACCAGCCGCAATTTGCGTATTCAGCATAAAATTTATCAATGCCCGCTCCAACGCTGCACCCGCTCCAATCAACGTAATAAAACGGCTTTGGGCGACTTTTACAGCACGCTCAACATTGAGAATCCCCATCTTTTCAGCAATCTCAAAGTGAGGAATAATACCTTCATTTTCAGAGATATACTCATCACCCCATTTGCGAACTTCGACATTTTCCTCTTCATTTCTACCAACAGGAGTAGATTCGCTCGGCAAATTTGGCAGCGCAAGTACAAGTTCTTGAATTCGCTCCCTAATCTCTTTCTCTTGAGGTTCAAATTCGCTAATTTTCTCTTTAACAGATTTTCCCTCATCCCTTAATGTGGCGATTTCTGAACCCTTAGGAGCGGAACCTGCTTTAATTTTTTGGGGGATAACGGCAGCAATCTCATTTCCCCTTGCCTGAAGTTGACTTCGGGTAGCTTCGAGTTCCCGTTGTTTTTGATTTAATTCCAATATCGGCTGAATATTGTACTTATCACCACGAGTTGCCAATCTTTGCTGGATTAACTCTGGATTTTCTCGTATTTGCTTGATATCTAACATAAATTTTTCTCTATTTCTAATTCATATATTCTTGCCAACAAATCAGCATACAGCATACCCGCACTCATTTTGGCGCATCGCGGTAATCAAAGTACCAAAATTTTGCCCTAACCAATATAGCTAGGGCAAAGTTATTATTATAAAGTTTAATTTTTTAATTAATTATTCGCTCAACCATAAAGTTAATAAATATTGGACTGATACATTTCTACTAATGCTCACTTTTAATCGCATCAACCATTTGGCTAGCAGTTTCCTTTACAACTAATCCATTGCTGCCTACCTGACTCAGATTGTACTGACTAGCGGACTTAGAGTAAGCCACAAAATGAATGATCCTGTGTTGTCATGCTGTAGCAAGCTACAGAATGACATTGGGCATTTCTTTCTGTGGAGTTCTCTTATATTGTTCACTTTCCCGCGAACTACTAGGAGATGGAAGCCAGTAGGCAAGTACCCCCGTAAGTCCACCCCAATACATCGCTTTTTCGCTTGCTTGGGAATCTTTATTCACAAGTTGGAAGGTACAAAGGCTCAATACTACTGTGCTAAAAAGTACTTGTATCCAAAATTTAGATGTTTCGATTTTGTTGTTAGAGTTCATGACTTCAGACCTTGAATAGCGTGATTTGTATTTAATTGCAAGTTCAGCAACACTTCTTTATAGCGTGCAATTTTATTAACTTATGCAAGTGTCTTCACGCTTTCAGGTGATTTTTCGGAAAAGTTAAGTATTAGTTATTAGGCATTAAGCATTAGGCATTAGGTATTGGTCATTTTAAATACCAAACCAACCAGACTTCTCTACTTAGTAATTCGATTTAGCAACCAAATAGAACCCACAAGTCCAGCAAAGTGAGCCGAAACCGTATTCGTATTTGCTTGGACTACAAAAATATCTAGCGGCTGAATAACCCTACTGGGGTCAACTTGGGTTATGGTTCCAGGGATGATTTGCGATACCGTCAGCGATTTTGTTAACAAAATTCCCACGATCGCTTGCGCTCCTATAAGCGTTAACAATATCCCCACCAAATGCACAATCAACCCCAAGCGAACGACTTGGACAGTTTCCAGCTTGCGAGGACGATTGCTAGAATTTGAAGAATCAAGTTGCCTGCCAATACGAACATAACGGAAGGAAATAAAAATACCTATTCCTAAGACCACCAATCCGCTAATTGCAAAAAATATACCTATTCCAGCCCCCGAATTATTGGCTGTATTCGCCGCACCCGCAGTCCTAGAACCTGCACTGAAACTAGCAAATAATAAAATTCCCCCGGATACTAAGCCGAGAACCAATTGTGACCAAAAAGTAATCCAACCCGTGAGACGGAAAAGTTTTGCGATCGCTCGCAGTTGTAATTCTGATGTTTCTGACATAACTAAATTATTTATTGTATGGGCTAGGCTCTAGTTGCATTTAATTGGAGTTTAATTCCAGACTTAATTTCAGATCGTCGCATTTTAACTTACTATCACACTTCTCTACCTGCCTCTCAATCGTCTTAATACAAATCAAACAAGGGATAGGGGATTGGGCATTGGGCATTGAGAATAAACCCAACTCCAACTCCCAACTCCCAACTCCCAACTTCCTTACCCCTACTCTCGGTAATCACTAACCAAGAAAGTGTTTATTAAGTTTTACAAAAAATATCGCATTTTACCTTTAAAATAACGTGAGTGGCATTTTATGCTTAAGCAGACCGAATCGACCTGGCATCACTTAACACACTAGTGACAGCATTAGCTGTTATCTATCCGCTCCTCACCACACCACATGCAAGGTCGGAAAAAGGCGCAAAATATTGCGTCTAAACGGTTTATGCTCCCATCCCACGATTAGTCAGCGTGGGAACATGTAGAATATTCGTGCTGTGGCATTATAGCCTAAGTAGCGTTATATACTTACAAGGTATGGGGTAACACTATATACTGACTACAGAGATTTTAAACTCGCTAAACCCCAGGCATTCTTTTAACCATTCACAAACCATGAAACTTGAGGATATATACCAGTTCTTTGAGAATCCTCCGCCAACTTACCTGTGCCAAGAACTAGCAGTCTGTTACATTTTGTCTGTTTTGCGAGAGGGAGAATCTTACGGTACCGAGTTGATTCAGAAACTAGAGCAAGAATACCCAACCTATAGACTTTCGGATACCGTACTTTATAGTGCGATCAAATTCCTCGAAGACGAAAAGGCAATTACTGGGTATTGGAAGAAGCTCGAAGGAAGGGGTCGTCCCCGACGCATGTACCAAGTTTCTCCCGAATGGCAAGAGCGATCGCAACAGCTAGCTGATTTATGGCAGGAGTATATCAAGCGAAGGTCAAATTCACTAATAATAAGTAGAGAACTAATCGCCTCCGGTGAGTGACCGCTTGTTATGGATAATACGATTCTGCCATCTACGTTGTTGCTAAATTTGCTGTTAATAATTGGGCAAGTTTTCTTTATACGAGCCTCAACTAAAGACCGCATCGAAAAAGCACAACTTATTTCAACTCAGGAGGAAGCTATTCTTTTACCTCGCTTGAAAGAATACTTCCAATCGAGGTTTTACCGAGTGGCAGAGGTAGACACTGAACAAAACCAAGTCACTTTTGAAGGGTTTGTCCGACCTAGCTTATTTTTGGCAGCGTTTTTAACGCTGCTAGCATCTGTCGGAACTCTTTGTCTTGCCTTGGTTTTGTCGCAACTTTTCCCAAGTTATGGTTTTATTTTCTTAGGATTGCTACTTCTGTCTCCTTTGAGCGGATTATTTTATTGGAAAAAAGCTGGAAGACTTGAGAAAGTTTTGCTTAAGGTTGAACCCACCAAAAGCAATCAAGACTTCTCAAGTCGTATAGTTATAGTTGCTCATCGCGACGAAATTAACGAATTACAGCAGGCACTAAAATTAAATCTCTGTGAATAACTGCTGAAGAACCAAAACTTTTATTAAGTAAGTTAGAGAAGCAGCTTTCATGACCTAATCGCTTATCGGTGAGAAAGGGAGAAAAAGAGACTTTATTAACTGCCACCGCTCTCCACGACAAATGTCGTGGAGATAAAATACGTATTTAGAGAGTATACAACTATAAGTTTGATACTCTTTTCATACTGATAACAGGTTCATCTATCTTTCTCGCTCCACCACTCCCACACTACGAATTAATCGCAACTACTGCCGCTTCAACTTCAAATAGAGTTGATTATTGTTCCCGGATATGCAATCACTGGCAATCAAGCTACATCATTAAGAAAAAATTAATTTTTGAATAAAAGTGACCCTTTTGCCAGGTAATAGTTGTCAAGGAGCAAAATAAATCTTGAAGAATACTTATCGATGATTTATCGAGCCGCTAAAGCTAGTACCTCCTGCCCAGGTGAAGGCTCCAATACTTTCAAACTGGGAAATAAGAAATGGTTCTCCTCAACGTACTGAGCGCCAAACAGACCTTTTTCAGCCCAAAAATATCGGTCTGTTGTATGCTCGTTACGCTTTACAAGTAATAACGCTGGTGGCGCAATCTTTTCAGTTTGAATAAACTTCCTAGCTGCGGTTACAGGTTTATCTTCGCCACTCTCGATACTGTACTGAGGTACATGCTCCAGAATTCGTCGCCCTTCCTGGCGACGACGGCTCTTCCGTTTGCGTCTCCTTGCCAAGCCAAATTCCTCCTCTTTCAAGCAAAAGTTTGTAGTTATAGCTACAAAATCCGTCGTAATTATAAAAGTTCTAGTCCAAAAAATCAACTGTTTTTAAAGTATTGATACAACTCTTCGTCATACCAGTAATAACTTTAAAGGTAGATAAATGAAAAGCGCTACAATGTAAGTAGTTGGACACAATTAATTACACAAAACTTGGGCTGAAATTATTACCTATCAAAGATATCCAAGAATCTGTATTGTAATTAATTCTGTCTGGTTACTTATATTAGTCTGATACAAAGCATAATTTAAAAGATTTTGTTAAAATTTGTGAAAGAAAAATTTTTTATTCCTTGAGTCTCTTACTTATAATCGGTAATTATTGAGCAGAAGCTGAAAATGTTAATGTCTGCCAGTTCGGAGTTTGTTGCTCTAGTCAGAGAGCAAATGGCGCTGTTAGCCCAGGGGCTGGGAGCATCATTGAGCATTTTATATTTGACACAGGAATTAGTTGAGTCGCAAACAAAAGAGGCAAAACTGGTTCCTGTAGTGATTTATCCTGAAAATTCCGCCTTGGGACAAGGGGGAGCGGATTGGAATAAATCCCATTCCTCGGATTCTCGTTCGCTTAAGCATCCCACTTGGTTTGAAGAAAATACCCTAGAAATTAGAAATCCTTTTTCTTCTTTAAATGTAAGTTCTGCAAATTTAAATCAACCAACTGTAAGTCAAAGATTGCTGACAGGGGGAGAAGATTTGACTATCCCATCAAGTCAATTTGTGACTGGGAATACAAACTCGGCAGCAGGTTTGTCTGATTTACAAATACCAGATTTGCAAAACGAATTATTTTTGAATAGCGATCGCGAAACGGCTCCCTTGGAAAATCGTGTGGTTTTACCTCTGATTCATGAAAATATGATGATGGGTGTATTGGTGACGACTCGCAATGATGGGGTTTGGAACGAACAGGAACGCAGCGAAATCAAAAGGGTTGTACAAACAATTGCGATCGCTTGTATTTTGGATCAAAAGCGAGCTTGGCTGTATCAACAATTACACTCATCCCAGATTGTCCAGGAGAAACAGCAAGATTTGCTCGATAGCTTATTGCATCAATTTCGTAATCCACTAACGGCTTTGCGAACCTTTGGTAAGCTATTGATGAAACGATTACAGCCGGGAGATAGAAACCGGGATGCAGCTGAGTCGATAGTTAGAGAGAGCGATAGATTACAAGAACTGCTAAAAAAATTTGAGGAAGTTATTGACTTAACAGATCGAGATTTAGCACCATTATTAACATCAAGCAATCAAATACATAACCAAGCTGTAGTCGAAGTTCCAGCACAAAAAACCCTAAAAGCCGCATTATTATTACCAGGTTCGGACGAAACTGTCACCGACTGTCACATTACCGATATATTAAGACCATTGTTGGATTCCGCAAGTGCGATCGCGAGTGAACGAAACCTGGAACTAATTACAGAAATTCCCCCCAACATACCCAAGATTAGAGCAAATACTAAAGCATTACGGGAAGTCTTAAATAATATTATTGATAATTCCTTGAAATACACTCCCGCAGGGGGAGTAGTATTAGTACAAGTGGGACAAGAGAAACTCAAAATGCAGGGAGTGGTAATTAGCGATACAGGTCCCGGTATTCCACAGCAAGATTTAGAACATATTGGTGAGAGACATTACCGAGGAGTGCAAGCACAAACTCAAATTCCCGGTACTGGTTTAGGTTTAGCGATCGCGAAACAATTAATCGAAGAAATGCAGGGTGAAATTCAAGTTTTCAGTCCTGCGTTGGAATCAATTATCAAAACTCCAAATATTCCTGGAAGCACGTTTATTATTTGGTTGCCGATTTGTTAATTGTAATTGGGTGTTTGTTAATAGTTAATAGATATTTTTAATTGTGGATTCAGTACCTTTACTGCTGAGAGTGTCAATTAGCGCTATTTGTAAAAAATCTCCGTTTTGCTCTTGAGCAATTTTTAGTAGTTGCCTAAGTTGCTGACGCTTCTTTTCCTCTGCAATAAGTTCAGCAGAACGTTCTGCAATTTGTTGTTGTTGTTCTTCTGGTAATTGTTTTATTTTTTCTCTTAAAGATATGCCCATAAAACCTCAATTTGAGTCTTGTAGTTGAGCTAAGTGTGTCGCGAATCGAGCATCTGCTTTTTTTATCAATTGCTTATAAAATTTTGTCTGGCTACCTCCAGATTTATCCCCTGCTACTAACAATATCGCATGCCTTTCTGTATCAAACGCAAATGCAACACGCCATACACCGTCATCTGCGTCAAAACGTAATTCTTTCATGTTGGAATACTTTGAGCCTTTAAGTGTGTCAGCATGTGGTCTTTTTAGCATAGAGCCAAATTCTTCCAACAAAGTTGCTTTGGCAGTTAGTTCGGTTTGTACTTCTTTTGGGAGAGCATCAAACTCAGAAGCAAATTCATCATGAAATTCAACAACCCATACCATTTAAATCATACTTTTTTCAAAGACGTATTTCAAGAGTATATCAGCGTGCTTCGCGATATCTAGCTCGGATAGTATTTTTTTAATTCACGGAATTTTCAATTTGCGTCAACAAAAAGGATAAAAGGGCAAACATATTGTTCACCCCTACCCATTAACTATTTAACTATTGACTATTAACTATTTCAGGGATATTTGCAGATTTTCACCGATGGTCATTTGTAAATCTGTGTCAGGGTCAATGACAATCAGGTCTACACTCTTCTTACCGAAGAAAGCGCCAATTAAACCACCGATTGCAGCACCACCGAGAACTTCCTCAGTTGCGATCGCTCTATCTCCTGTAACGACTGAAACTGCTGCTGCTGCCCCTGCTCCATATACGGCACTCTTTAATGCTGAACCTAAACGACTACCTTTTTTAATGGTTTCGATTTTGGTGATTGTCTCAGATTGAGCGTTAATTTTATATTCTTGACCGTTAGTTAATATCAGCTTGTCTGCGATAAATTGCGAGCCTTTTTGACCTTTAACTGGTTTAATTTGTCCAACAACTTGGCTACCTGCAGGAATAATTACTCTTCCTTTGTCGGTGACTACGTTTTGTGAGACAGTCAAGGTCAAGGGTGCAGTTTCCTCTCTGGTAACTAGGATTTTTTCAGCTTTGTCATATTTAACAGGAATCGCCGTACCTTGAGGAATAACTATTGCAACAGGGTCTTGGATACCACCATTAATTGCAACGATAAATGGTGAGTTAATTGCCGAAGCTTGATTACTACTAACTAATGCTTGATAGATAAATGCTGCAACTTGTGCGCGTGTTGCTACTCTGTCAGGATTGAGGAATTTGAGATTGGGATAGTTAACTACAATTTGGTTTTCTGTTGCTGCTGCGATTGGCGATCGCGCATAACCGGAAATATTTGCGGAGTCGTTGAAATATTTTAGTGTGCCTTCAACATTGCTTTGAGCGCGGTATTCTAGACCGTTTGCCAAAGAAACTAATACTTGTTCGCGAGGAATGGCTTGATTTGGTTCAAAACGGCTACCAGGATATCCAGACATGAAACCTGTGCTGTAAGACTGTTGTATTGCGCTAGCTGCCCAGAAGTTGCTGCGGACATCAACAAAGCTGGTTCCTTGACGAACTTGATTTTTTTGGAAAGCTTTATTCAGCATTGCTGCGAATTGAGCGCGGGTTACTTGTTCGTCAGGACGAAATGAACCATCGGGGAATCCAGCTATGACACCACGTTGTGCAAGCGATTGAATGAATTGTGCAGCCCAATAGTTAGATTGAACATCAGAAAACGAAGTTGCTGTTTGGGCAAACGATGGTGCAGGTGCAACTATGGGTGCAAGAGTACCTGCGGTGATTCCCATTGCCATGAATGCAGCCAATCCAGATTGCCAATGTTTTTGAGCAGCCATTGTTTGATTTCTCCCCTTTCCTTCTTTATTT
>NZ_NTFS01000183.1 GCF_002289455.1 Brunnivagina elsteri CCALA 953 | reverse complement strand
GCATACAAGCATTAATTGCTGCACTCTCCCCTCCCTCCACCAAAACCTTATCCATAAAGGCTCGGTTCATCTTGTCGCCATCGATTTGGCGGTCTGTTTTAATACCAAAGAAACATTTTTTTGCTGCCATTATCTTATCCCCCACGGAACTAGAATATTAAATTACCCACTAACTGACCATTGCTGACATGAACCCGGTTGAAATGGGAGAGAAAACCAGCGATTTCCGCCGCCGCAGACCGTCCATCGGTGATAGACTCAACAATAGCCTTCGGTCCGGTAGCCGTCCCTGCAAGGAAAATCCCAACTCTGGCAGAAGCATTATTAGAGTATTGTTGATGGGCTGTAGTGTAAAAGCGATCGCACCCCACATTTAAACCTGCAACCTCAGATAAATCGGAATTCCCCACCATTCCCACCATCAACACCAGCATATCCACCGTTAACCGCATGGGTTTACCAATCAGGGTATCTTCCACCCGCAGCAATAAACTACTGTCAGGCTTCTCATTTGCTTCAGACAGTCGTCCCCGGATAAACTGGATACCATACTTTTCTTGGGATGTTCTATATAGTTCCTCGTAACCCCGACCAAATACCCGGATATCCATGTATAAACAGTAAATATCACAATCAGGGATTTGTTGTTTTATCTCCATCGCCTGCTTAATTGTATTCGTACAGCAGACACGAGAACAGTAATTATTATTTACCTTTTCATCCCGTGAACCTACGCAGTGAATCATCGCCACTTTCTTTGGTGTTTTCCCCGACGCTGTTTTGACGCAGTGATGCTTTAACATTGCATCCAATTCTATAGAAGTAATCGAATTATCATAAATTCCATACCCATACTCCTCCTTCAAAGCAGCATCAAAAGGCTTAAATCCCGTTGCAACCAAAATCGCTGCCGCGTCGATTTCCTCACCCGTAGATATAGTCACCTGGAAATTGGGTGCAGAGCCTGTAATACTTTTTACCATAGCCTCCTTTACTACCCTTGTCCCATTTAACTCCCCCTTGAGCTTATCGATAATCTCCGAAGCATCCGTAAAATCAGGAAAAACTTTATACCAATTCTTGACATTCCCCCCCAACTCCTCAGCCTTTTCAATCAACACCACATCATAACCAAATTCCCTCAACTTCCCCGCAGCAGCCATCCCAGCGACACCACCACCAATTACTACTATTTTTTTGCTCATGGTTTTACCCTTAAAAGCTAATTAGAAAAAATAATCCATAATCCAAAATTCAAAATCTAAAATTTAAAAAGGTCTTCTTCTTTCTTCGGCAGACTTCGACCTGTCATAAGGAATACCAATCATATCCAACAAAGGCTCAATCGCCACAGCCTTAGCATTCAACCCACAATCCTTAAATGGGTCATAACCTAACAACAACCCCGTCAATTGGGCATAGTCAAGAATACTAACATTGAATTCCTCTTCCAACACATCCTTAATGGTTCCCTGTTCCGCATCCAAGAACACTGTACAACCAGGACAGTTCGTTAGAATCAACTTACAATCTGGATGTGCTTCCTTCAAACTCTTCAACTTTTTATACACACTTCCCGCCGTATAATCACGGTTCTCTGGAAAAGCACATTGCCGGAATCCCATGCCACAACAATGTCTCCGTTCCGGGTAATCCACTACCTCCGCACCGAAAGCTTCCAATATCCCCACCAATACTTGGGGAAACTCAGCCCCTCCCATCGCATGGTCAGGGAATATCTTCGCATAGTGACAGCCGACATGATCCGTCGCTTTGATTCCCTTTAAACTATATTTCGCCTTGGCAGCGAGTTTATGACGATTCGCAAAGAATACATCGGAAGCATGAACCACCGAGGGTTTACCGCCAGAAACATGGGGAATCCAGAATTCTCTTCCTGTTGTTTCCTTTAAAGCTTTTTCAGTATATTCACGTAATTCTGGTTCTTCTTCCCAGAGTTTGATTACTTCTGTGTAGTTAGCAAAAGAAGTCACACAGAAAGAGAACAGATTATCCACACCCAATTCATGATGAGCTACAGAAAAATTCCTCGCTGCTATCACCATTTGAGTTTCCAGGGTGGATACATCGCCATGATATCCAATAGCCCCACAGGAAGTATGTCCTGCGGCTTCCCGCAAGTCTATACCCAGGTCATTTTTCAAGATTTTGTAAGCAATGCCTTCGGTGTAAGGTGCAGCACTTTGGAGGAAACAACTACGGAAGCATCCCCAAATCTTTCCACCTGCTTCATCTACCGTTGGTACGTGTTTCTGGTGTTTTTCCCAAGCCTTTGCTTTTCCTGCTAACTTCATTTTTTGTCTTCTCCTTTAATTTCGTAGTTTCTGCTATCACCAGTTTCTAACCAGGTTTGCCAATAGTTTTCAACCTCTGTCTTATTTCCCAGTTTCTTTTCCATGCCTTGTTCCACTGCATCCATCAAAGAAACTGCTCCGGTGGTTTGATAAATTGCTCTCAATTCCTCCATATCTGCTTCAGGAATGACTCGGTGAGAACCAGCACTGTTTTCCAAATCCATCGGTACTCCCCACCATTCCCGCATTTCTGCCATGTGTTCATAATAATATTCCCAATTCTCCCCTAATTCCGGGAAGTGGTCAGGAGTAATATTTTCTGCCAGCAGAGTATAGCCTCGTTTCAGCATATTTTCCCCAAACACTCGCTTGGCGATTAATTGCTGTCTGCCTTTTTCCGACTCGGCAAAATAACCGTGACGAATGGCAAGTCTGCGGAGAGCTAAAATTACGGAAGCTACACTGTTACCTCTTGGACATCGAGTTTTACAGGAAAAACACTGTCCACAATACCAAATCTTGTCTGATTTAAGTAATTCCTCAATCAGTTCGTCATCCTCAGACTGTACCGTGTTCATGACTTCCCTGGGGGAATAATCATAAAATTCTGCTGCGGGACAAACTGCCGTACAGACTCCGCAATTCAGACAGGCATTCATCCCATGTTGATACAATATGTCTTTTTTAAGCTCGTTAAATAATTTGCCCATAGAGAACCCCTCTTAATTACTATCTTTGCGCTCTCCACCACAATACTGAATTCAATCAGGATTTTATCGCATGTCTCATATAACCATACAGTAATATGAGAGTCAAGTAAAGTTTTGTAATGTTATTAATAACTGCTTTACTAACTGGACATGTTTTTTATATTACTGTATAGTCATATTATTGGATAATAAATTCTGTCTGGAGTTAGTCATTATGTTATTCCGCCAACTTTTCGATCCAGAAACAAGTACATATACTTATTTAATTGCTGATTTAGAGGCTAAAACTGCGATTTTGGTCGATCCGGTATTAGAACAAGTGGAGCGCGATCGCCAATTACTCAAAGAACTAGGATTAACGTTAAAATACTGCCTAGAAACCCACATCCACGCCGATCACATTACTGGAACTGCTAAACTACGGGAAGCTACAGGCTGTTTGGGAATTGTCCCGGAAAATGCCCAAGCTGTATGTGCAGACAGTGTAATGAAGGATGGGAAAATATTAGAAATGGGGAGTGTGAAGGTAGAAGCGATCGCAACTCCCGGTCATACTGATAGTCATAATGCCTATTTAGTCAATGGTACTCATTTGCTGACTGGAGATTCGTTGTTAATCCGTGGTTGTGGACGCACTGATTTCCAGAGTGGAAATGCAGGGATGATGTATGATGCCATTCAACAGTTATTTACATTACCTGATACAACCTTAGTTTATCCCGGTCATGATTATCGCGGTAACACAGTTTCCACTATTGGGGAAGAAAAACAGTGGAATCCCCGGTTTGTGGGACGTAACCGTGATGAATTTATCCAATTAATGGCAAACCTAAATCTACCTAATCCCAAAAAGATTATGGAAGCAGTACCTGCTAATCAGCGATGTGGTAGCGTTGCTGCGTAAGCAAATCACCCTCTGTACTGACTCTGCGTTTAAAAATCTACATTCCTAAGTATAAAAAACAATGACTACTTCCCGCGTAAACAAATTACAAACCGTTGATGCTCAAACTCTGAAAAAATTACTTGAGCAACAAGCTGTCACACTCATAGATGTCCGTGAACCTGGTGAATATGCTCAAGAGCATATCCCCGGAGCAACCTTGGTTTCCCTTTCCAACTTCGATCCGCGTAAAGTTCCCCAAGATGAGGATACGAAAGTAATTCTCTACTGTCGTTCCGGGAACCGCTCCACAATGGCTGGTCAAAAGCTTTTTGATGCTGGATTTACCAAAGTAAACCACCTAGAAGGGGGTCTGGGTGCTTGGAAAGCAGCAGGTTATCCGACTAAAATTAATCAAAATGCTCCCATTAGTTTAATGCGACAGGTGCAAATTGTCGCTGGTTCTTTGGTATTTATCGGCACATTATTGGGAGCATTTGTTTCTCCCTGGTTCCTGCTTCTGAGTGGTTTCGTGAGTGCCGGATTAATTTTTGCGGGAATTACAGATACTTGTGCGTTAGGAATACTACTAGCAAAACTTCCTTATAATCAACGGAGTCGGGTATGACTTGGATTATTGGGCATTTACTAGCTGCTTGTATTGGCATTAGCTTGGGTTTAATTGGTGGTGGTGGTTCAGTATTAGCGCTACCAATTCTAGTTTACGTCATGGGCATACCTCCAAAATCTGCGATCGCCATGACTTTGGTAATTGTCGGTACTGTGAGCTTATTGGGGGTAATTCCCCACTGGCGAGCCAAAAATGTTAATTTCAAGACAGCACTTATCTTCGGTTCTGCAACGATGGTGGGGGCATTTGTGGGGGCAAAAATTGCTACCCTACCAGTGGTTACGGAAACCTTTCAAATGACGCTGTTTGCAATCATGATGTTGGTGGCTGCGGTATTTATGATTCGCCGTAGCTCCAAGCCTGTGGCAGCAGATGATACACTGGCATTCTATCCCCCACCTGTGTGCAAGTATTGCTGGTTGTGGTTAATAACTGAAGGTTTAGCGGTTGGGGTGCTAACTGGGTTAGTTGGTGTTGGGGGTGGATTTGCCATCGTTCCGGCTTTGGTACTATTGGGAAATGTACCTATGAAACAAGCGATCGGCACATCCTTATTAATTATTGTATTTAATTCAGTTGCAGGCTTTTTGGGTTACTTGGGACATGTTTCTTTAGACTGGAACTTAATGTTATCTTTCATTGTGGCTGCTAGTATCGGGACGATTTTCGGTGCATATTTGGCTGAATTTGTTCCAGCGAATCGACTTCAGAAAAGTTTTGGTTATTTTTTACTTGCAGTTGCAGCTTTAGTTTTGGTGCAAAATCATCAGCGTCCCCAGTCTTCGCGGGTGGAAAATCATAGCACTGCAAGGATAATACAGCGTCATTCTAGAGTTTAATTTTTTTATAACTATTGAGCTATATACTTTCTGCATGTGATATCTCTCTACTATCTTGCCACATGGAAAAGACTTGGTGTTTTCATACCTTAGTAGTCAAAAAATAAACCACCAACACATCTCGGCTAGACACAAAGAAGACGTTTTGCTCTCCTAGTAACTTTTAAAACTTCATAGTTAACAAATTAGAAATCAAATTATGATAACACTTCCACCTCTACGTATTGGTAAACATACTCCCCGCTACCCGATTATTCAAGGGGGAATGGGAATCAGAATTTCTGGGGCAAATCTGGCTGGTGCCGTGGCGAATGCGGGTGGTATTGGTATTGTTTCATCTGTGGGATTAGGGCTTAATTCTCCCTATTTTGCATTGAAACAAAGAAAACATCAGCTATTTGAAGCAAATCGCTTGGCATTAATTGATGAACTCCAGAAAGCTCGGCAAATCAGTCCAAATGGGGTGATTGGGATTAACTCGATGGTGGTAGCGCGAGATAATGAAACTCTGGTACGTACAGCTGTGGAACATGGCGTTAACTTAGTGATTTCTGGTGCTGGTTTACCATTGCACCTACCAGAACATACTGCTAATTATCCGGATGTGGCGCTAGTGCCAATTGTTTCCAGTACCCGCGCGGCTAAGGTGATTTGCCGGAAGTGGGAACGTCATTATGGACGTTTACCTGATGCCTTTGTGGTAGAGAACCCGAATACTGCGGGGGGTCATTTGGGTGCAAAATACCAAGAGTTAGGTAATGTTGCCCTGAATGCGGAGCAAGTAATTCCAGAATTGGTAGAATATCTGCATTCAGAAGTGGGTACAGATATTCCAGTGATTGCAGCAGGTGGTGTTTGGAACCGCGCTGATATTGAGCGGATGTTAGCTTTGGGTGCGAAAGGGGTACAAATGGGGACTCGCTTTATTACCACTGATGAATGTGATGCAGATATTCGTTACAAGGAGTTTCATCTTCATGCCAATCCAGAAGATGTGGTAATTGTACCTTCTCCCGTGGGAATGCCGGGAAGGGCATTAAAAAACACTTTTGTGGAAAAAGCGATCGCTCTTTCTCCAGATTTAGAAAAACGTTGTATCGCTAACTGTTTAGAGGTTTGCCAATGCCGAGATCATCAAGAAACCTATTGTATTGTTCAAGCATTAGATAATGCTGCCCGTGGTGATGTAGAAAACGGTCTAATTTTTGCTGGCAGTAATGCTGGACGTGCTGAATGTATGATGTCTGTTGCAGAATTAATTAGGGAACTTGTTAACTAACAGGACTTACGCACGGACTAGGTATTTCCGTCATTGCGACGTAAGGAAGCAATCTCAAAGTCTTGTTTTCTGGTAAGGAGTGCGTAAGTCCGAACTAAGACTTGATTGTACCAACATTTGCATACCTATAGGTTGATTAACGAGATCAGCGATCACAGCACATTTGACCTTGAATAAGAAAAAGATATTGCCTGGTTCATTGCTGAGAGTCTCAAAATTTCCCTGACCCTTAGCAATAATTAAGTCGGCATCGGCAAAGCGACGGCGGAATTCCTGACGACAATCATTTAAGATGGTACCTGGAGCATCTGAACCATTGTCGATAACCTTGACAATTTTATCAAGCCCTACCGTTCGCGCATCAGCAAGGGTGGCATCATTGATTACAGGACTACCTCGCACGGCGAACGTCACCCGCTCTGGCGAAATTTGTTCAACCAGAAGTTGATCGAAAGCGATTTCGCCTGCATTATCAGCCAGATACAAGATTGATTTCGCTTTGGCGATCGCCTGACGAAACCTGTCCTGTTCTCCGAAAAATGGCTCTACCATTGCTTGATTCAAAGCCTGTCGCACATCTGCTTCTGTAAGATTTCCATTACTGCCCATATCAATGACATTTCCGGCGATCGCTAGACGGGTTGCCATCAATAACGGATCATTGGCAGACTCGATCTCAGCCCTAAGTGCCGGTATCAATTCCATAGCTATTCGATTTTGCCAGTCTTTTGCATCACGGTAAGGGTCATCCACCCCTGTGATCTCGCGCAACCGGCGATGGATAAGTTGCGCCATTGCCGGGGGCGATTGATTTAAGTCCATCTCTCCAGCCCGAATAAGGACATCACGGATGATTTGTTCATGAACAGATGGATTAGTAGAAGCCAACCTAGCTGCATCCAGAGATTGGCGCAAGATGCAGGGAATACAATCTAATGAGGTCTTCATTGGGATATCTCCAACAGATAAAGCTTTTGAATTAATGTGATGCCCTGATCAGATTTGCCTTTCTTCACTTGGCGATCGCCTCCCCTGAATCTTTCCAACCTGCAAAGCTAGGTGGAAAACCCTGGACATTATCATAATTAAGCAGATGCAGTGTCATCACTCCCATTGCCGATCGATAACCGGCGGAACAGTACAGCACTACAGGGCGATCGCTGGGAATTTTACTTAAATTACGAGCTAGCGTTCGGATCGGAATATTGGTTGCGCCAGGGATATGACCAGACTTATACTCTGATGGCTCTCGCACATCAACCAATAACGGCTGACGGTTTGCCATCAAACTTTTTAAGTCTTCAACCTTAGCGATCGTGTAATATCCCGATGGTATTGACATGAGATACTGATCTACGGCTGATTCCAATTTAGGAAATCCTTTCTGATCTGACACAATATCGGTTTCAGCCATTGAGTCTGATGAAGTGGAAATTTCCGATGCCATCAAGTTTTGTTGAATGCTTAAAAAGAGACAGAAAGACAAAACAATTCCGAGCAGTAGAGTTTGGATTGACTTTTTAAACTTCATAAATTTCTCCTAAAGTGGGTAGCGATCGCAGGTATTTTAACTAAGGGCGATCGCCTATGGTGGGCAGTTACGCGATCACAGATTGATAAAGATTTATATCGGTATCTGATAGAACTTTCTCATGCTGCACCATTCTTCATCATCTGGCTCACCATCTTTTGCACAATTTGCACCCCTGTCACAGCTTGCCAGCCAAACAATCCCAGCAGAATCAGATTCAGTGAAACGTGGATGCTGCGAACCCAGTCATGCTTCTGCATAAAGGGAACCAGCGCCGCAGAAGTAGAAATCAACCCCACCATCCCTAACCCTGCAAACAGGTGGGGTCCAATCATAATCTTGCCATTATTGAGGTAGGTGACAGTAATTCCCCCGATGGCACCCATCACCATCAGCGCCAGGAGGATGGAGCCAATTTGGTGATGCCGGATGGCAAACCGACCTTTGACCAATTCTTTCTTGATATCGCCATCTGCCAGCCTCGTCCGTCGGACTTGCACACCCAGGTACATAGCATAGAGCGCAACAACCAGCAAGATCCACATAGTAACAGGGTGAAAAAAACTGAGATAGGGCTTGAGAACTGCTAAAATTTCTGAACTCATGATGCTTATCTCCAAAGTATTTGTATATCTTAAAATCGATTTATTGCTTCATAGCTATCTAGTTACAAAAAGATTACTTTTGAACAGTTAGCGATCGCCATTCTTCAACAACATTAGGAGAAACATTCAGGATAATCTTTGATTGGTCAAGGGTTGGAAGGACGAGCCGCAATGGGATCGCCGATTCTAACTGCATCAAGATCGGCTGTAAATCATACTGTCCTGCATCAGGTTCCATCTGGATTTGATCCATAAACATATCGTGGGATACATCTGCGGCAGTGAAGGTTTTGCCCATCGAGTCGGTGAGCGTTAGTGACTGCGAGTGATCGAGGTTTGCAGTTCCTGGGAACCCAACTAGACGCAAGTAAAGAGTGGCTGTGCGATCGGGGTGAGTCCGTTTGAAGGCGATCGCTTGCCAACTATTGCCCTGTTGATCCTTGAGCGTTTGGCGAGACTGGTAGACCATCTGCCCTGGTGCTTCTTCTAACTGGCGAATGGCAGCCTGAGATGGAGCGATCGCCAAATTAATCGTTAGCGCCCAAACTAGCATTCCGAGTATGAAGGTTGATCCGATAAAACGTAAAACAGTTTTCATTGACACTACTCTTTGACTTAATTGAGATCATCATTAATTGACAGCTTTTTGAATTGCTTTTTGGATATCATCGGGAATGAAAACGGCATACATCCCGCGCAAGTCGCCAACCTGGAAGTTATACGCTAAATCTTGAGGGTAGCCATCTTTAACAAACTGCGGGCGACGGTCTTTCAAACCATGACAGGCAAGGCAACTAGCTTCCACATTAATGCGGCGGTAGTAGCGTGTTCCTGTCTGCTTATCCAGGGTTTCTCGATCCCAAAAACCAATCAGTTCTGGATCTTGGTTGAATTTTGCCAACGCAATTTGGTCGTGCAAGTTGCCTGGGGCGTGGTCTGGATTGCGATATTTCTTAGCAATCTGTTTGACCTGCCAGCCATTCTCTTGGCTGAGTTGGATAGCTCGCATTCCGATTGGACGGCAGACCTCTTTCATGGTTTGCATCGTGGGTACTTCGGTACTCCCTTCCAGGGAAGAAGCTAGCCCAGAGCGCATGGCATCCAGAGATTCAATTTCTTGGACAGCCTGTGCCAACTCGTTAGGATTAGGAATGACTGGAGCGGCTAAGGCATTCGCTGGACTCCAACTGAGCAGCAGCAGGCTGACACCGATCATCAGTACAAGGCTTAGAACATATTGAGATAACTTGTGCATCGGTTCTTGCTCCTGAAATAAGTTGATTGAATGGAACACGTTATATCAGGTCTAGTTCGGTATCTATCGTCACCTCCGGCTAGTTAACCCCTTATTCCAGTAAGGGCAATATTTGGCGAATAAGCCCGATCGTCACCGCAGGTTGCTCTAGCTGAGGCGTAAATCCCACATCGTCCAGATAGTAAAAGCGACGAATGGCTTGAGGATTCATTTCAGCCAGTTTACGACCGATATCAGGGCTAGTAAACTCACTGCCTTTGCCCCAAATCATGGCAGTGGGAACCGTCAACTTTGTGATGTATTGAGACAAGTCAAAGCACAAATCTCCCCGCACAAATGAAAGTGCTGCATACTCCGCGTTGGGGCGTTGAGCCGATTGGAGATACGCCTCAACAATTTCAGGATAAATTCGCGCTGCATCAGCAAACTGGCGTTGCTCTAAAAAGCTACGAATGCCAAAGCTATTTGCCACGCCTGTACCGTAAAGTAGTTGATTGAGAAACGGGATATTCACAGATTGAGCAAACTGGGCAAAACCGCTACGGCGATAGTCTTGCCCAAACTCAGCTAAACCAGCGACGGTCGTGACAATTAATGACTTGAATAATTCAGGGCGTTTGATCGCGGCACGAATTGTGAATGCCGCCGTCAAAGCCGAGGCAATGACAGTCGTGGGAACAGGACAGGTCTGCTCCATAAATTCTGTGATGATCGCGATGTAATCTTCGGCTGTGTAGCTGCGGGTAGGATGATCCGATCGCCCCCAGCCAATCAAATCGGGTGCCAAGATTTGATACTCTGCGGCGAAAGCTGGATAAACTTTTGACCATTCGTAAGCGGAGGAACCCCCACCAAAGCCGTGCAGAAAGACTAATGTTTCTTTTGATCTACATTCATCCCACGGTCCTCCTTGAGCCGTGTAATAAACCATTCTGCCTAGTTTAGTTGTGATCGAGCATTCACCAAAACCGCGAGGTATAAACATCAGTTCCCTATCCTGGTTAAATTTCTTGCGTGCGCTAAATCAAGCCTGGACCTTTGTGCCGCCAATCATGTTCTGTGGTCAGCTTACCGTCCTCATCCTCAGACAATTCCTGCAACTGGTGGGCATATTCTGCTTTTTCCTGTACTGCTTGCTCTTGCATATCGCCAGGAACATTGACGTACATTTCTGGCTCGATCGCGTAGTTATTGAGCAAGCCTTCTTTATCTACCGTGTAGCCTGCTGTTGCTTGGCTTGATGTGCCGTCAGCTTCTTCATGAGAGGTATGACCAAAGTCCTTACCTTCTCGATGCTGACGTGCGACAGATTCAGCCGGAATGATGTGCGCGTCATATTGCGGAATAGAATCTTGGGAATCATCTTGGGTACTCATTTCAATAGCCCTCTGTAGTTTTTTCGTTTTTTCTTCAATATTTTTGGCGACTGCTATTAGTCTGACAACCGATTAGTTGATTTCTTGTATAAATTGAACTAATTGATTAACTTCGATGTAAAACGTAATAAAAATAGGTTACTCATAGCAATATCTTCGCCAAATTTATGAGTGATGACGTAGTATCAAAGCTTGTAGAAACAAGATTTTTTCGTATGAGTGATATAGCCTTTATCAATTTCAGATAACTTAAAAACTGTGTCCGGTATTCTCGCACAGTATTTTACGTTGAAATCCTTAATATATAAGCACTCTAAAGTCGTAGCCTAACAGATAAAACCGATATTTGTTTTAGCTGAAAACCTTGACAGCAAAAAGGTTTTTGCCATTCATACTTTTGGCGAAGGTATTGAAACCCGTTTAAATCGTTCAGCGTTTTTCCAACTTAACTTAAAAATAGCCAAACTGGGAGTGAAAAACATCCTCCTAAAGATACTTATTACTATATGACTAGTTGGTTATACTATGAAGGTAAAGTTACAAAAAATTTTGATTCCCTTGACAGTTGCTGTTTCATAGCCGTGCAACAAGGTTTTTGCAATTCGCTCAATATTGGAGATTTCAGCCATGAAAACAAATGTTGGTTCGTTAGATCGCCTGATTCGCTTACTTTTGGCTTCGGCGTTGTTTTATTTAGGACTGTTTCCTTACAGTGCCTCTGCTTTAGGCATCGGGCTAATTGTTGCGGGTGGTGTATTGCTGGTAACGGGTTTAGTAGGATTTTGCGGTCTTTATAGCCTCCTGGGAATTCGTACCAGCCAGCCCAAAGAGCAACTTTAAAGGGTAATCATCTGTTGATATTTTACCTAGATTTACCTATGATTATAGATGGTTAATCTAGGTAAATTATGGATAGGTTTTTGACCATTGGTGAAGTAGCAGACCTAAAAGCTGTCAGTGTGGATACGATTAGACGCTGGGAAAAAGAAGGAAAGATTAAATCTGTCAGGACTGAGGGAGGTCATCGGCGTTACAAGCTGTCAGATTTTTTAGAAGAAAAAGTTGGTCGTACAATCGCTTACGCCAGAGTTAGTAGTCATGATCAAAAGGCTGATCTCGACCGTCAAGATATGGTCTTATCTGCCTATTGCCAATCTAAGAAATGGGACTACGAAGTTATTCGAGACTTAGGCAGTGGCATGAACTATCGAAAAAAAGGCTTACAGAAGTTAATTGAAGCACTTTTAGATGGTGACGTTTCACGGTTGGTTATCAGTCACAAAGATCGTTTGCTCCGGTTTGGGTCAGAGTTGATTTTTGCTATTTGTGAATACCACGGAGTAGAAGTAGTTATCCTCAATAAAAAAGAAGATGCCACGTTTGAGGAAGACCTCGCTGCGGACGTGCTAGAGATTA
>NZ_NTFS01000182.1 GCF_002289455.1 Brunnivagina elsteri CCALA 953 | reverse complement strand
GCATTACAGCCGCTAAAATCTGACGGATACGGGGAAAAGTCATTTCATTATCTCCTGACGTTGCACATTAAAGGTAGTATCCAAAGCAACAAACTAACATAAGGGATAGTTTGCGATAAGCGGAGCTTAACACCAAAGGCGTATCGCAGAACTTTTAAGCACAAATTGTAAATAGATTGTCGAATATATAACATTTATATAAAATTGCAATTGGGTAAAGAAAAAAATGCAGTTACTAGCTTTATTGTTGAGTCTTTTTTAAAATATGTAGGTTGGTACACAAAGAATAAAAGTTTGGTATCGACGTAAAATACCATAATTCTGTCCACTAAATTCGCCCTTGCTAGATTTTTATGCTGCTTAGACCAAACGATCGCACTAAGCTAGATGACACTGACGACAAATTATTCTATTCGTTGCCGCGCTTTGTCACCCACGTTGACGAAAGCTTTATTCAACAACTAACCGATTTATATCGACAGTTGCTCAAACCGAATATACGTATCTTAGATTTGATGAGTAGTTGGGTTTCTCATCTACCTGAAGAAATAAACTTTTCCCATATTCAAGGACATGGGCTAAATGCAGATGAGTTATCGCGAAACTCCCGTTTAAATCACTATTTTGTCCAAAATCTTAACGATAAACCGCAGCTACCTTTAAAGGATAACGATTTTGATGCAGTTTTAAACTGTGTTTCGGTGCAGTATTTGCAATATCCCGAAACAGTTTTTTCCGAAATTCATCGCGTTTTAAAACCTGGTGGAGTCGCGATTATTAGTTTCTCCAATCGCATGTTTTATCAAAAAGCAATTCAAGCTTGGCGTGATGCATCCGAATCTGGTCGGGTTGAGTTAGTCAAAGGTTATTTTACTGGGATATCTGGGTTTACCGCTCCGGAAGTAATTTCCCGTCAATCTTCCGTTCCCAATTTCTTACAGTGGCTAGGTGCAGGTGGTGGAGACCCATTTTATGCCGTAGTGGCGTATAAACAGTAGAGACGATGGGTCGTCTCTATTAAAAAAACATAACCAGAATAGAAGAAATATAACCAGAGACGACCCACCGGGTCGTCTGTACGAGAATTAGGCTTTTTGCCATGCTCAATGCCCCATGCCCAATTCCCAATGCCCAATGCCCTTGTCCTAATAAATGTATACTTGTGCTGAGATTTTAGTGCGATTTGCAATTTAACGGGGTAAATTCGAGGTGAAGCTTTATTAGCTACCTTTAATGTGCAACGTCAGGAGATAATGAAATGACTTTTCCCCGTATCCGTCAGATTTTAGCGGCTGTAATGCTGTCTGTCTTATTACTCAGTGCTTCCGGCTGTGCGACAAAAACGCCAAGTCGCTTTGATGCGGTACAGCAAGAAAGTAGCCGCCAGAAGAGCGGTCAAGCTGTTGCTAAAAATGCAACACAAGGTAGCGAATTTAATAAGTTATTTCCTTCCTCTGGTGGTGGTTTTGACCGCGTTTTCACCCAAGAGAAGAAGGGTTTTGCTGAGGCTAATTTAAAGAAAGATGGTAAAGTGCTTGCCCAATTGGCAGTTTCCGATACTTCCAGCACTCCTACAACCGCAGCTGGTTATTCCAGCAGCACCAAAAAAATTGGTGGTTATCCTGCCAAAACCCTCGGTAGTACGAAAACATCGATTTTGGTTGGTAAGTATCAAGTGACAGCGATATCGAAAGACCCGTCATTTTCTGCAAGCGATCGCGAAACTTGGCTTCAGAAATTTAACCTCAGTGGTTTGTCGAGATTGAAGTAATATTTTGGTCATTTGTCTTTAGGTCATTACAGGGAGAATTTTGTGAGTAAGTCAATTTTTCAATTAGTTGACGAGTTACCAACAGGTGGCTTGACAATTTCAATGTTAAATGCATTGGATTTTGCCGCTCCTGGTCAATGGCAAAACATAACGGGTTTTGTAAATACAATCAAGCATGTTACGGGTGAATCTGACGATAGTTTGATTCAACAAATCGGCGAACGTGCTATTTATCTTTACAATGACAAGTCACAAGGCTACCAAACTGCCATGTGGTTGTACCAAACGGTTGATAGTACCGATAAAGCCTTGGGTGCTGCTGCTTTGGCTAATAAGCTTGGTGAGAGTGTTTCTTTTTTGGGTTTTCTGGATAAACTCACTCCGAAACCCGATAAAGCTCAAACTATTGATTTGTGTTTGAAACTGGTTGCAGAGTTAGTTGCTTTTTGTCAAATAAATGGTATCCCTGGTGACAGCATTGGCGATTTTGTGGGTGCTTTAGGGGAATACAGTGGCGAGTCGATGATTCGCATGGCTGCTTTGGTTTGTGTTGATGGTTTGATACCTTTGGGACCAGATTTTATTCAGAAGGTCACTTCGGGTATTAGCAACATGAATCCTCAGGATTTGGAACAAAATTCCACTTTCAAGGATATGAAGAATGCGATTCCTGGGAATGATACTGGTGGAAAGCTTGATTTCATTGGTCAAAGTTTTGACTCAGTAAAAGGTTGGATGAGTGACTTGGTTGTTTCCAAAGATTTGTCTCAGCAGTCAGTTTTGAGCAATTTGAATAGTTTCATGCAAATCGCTGACGATAAGTTAGATTATGTGGCTGCGTTTATTGACGTGTCTACAAATTACTACGAGCATACGGGTACGCAAACTTTAGCTCGTCGTTTGGTTGAACGTGCTTTTGCCGAACTTTAATTAAATAGTTGACGAATCATCTGATTCGATATTTCAGTCAGTGGTCAGTCATCATTGAGTTTACCTAGTAGGCTAAAGCTATTGATAACTGACGGCTGACTTTTTTGTATAAATGTAAAAATACCTTAATTGGGTAATTTTAGATTAGCCGCGATCGCACTTAGGAACGGTTCAAAAACCGCTAAGTTTTCATATCGGTCAAATTTACCTGTTTTTCTACCTGGGTCAAAAGCTGTATTAATTACATATAATGCATCACCATCAAAGGCTACGTACTTTAAATGCTGTTCTTGAATCCCACCTTTGCGTTTTAGCCCTGTAAAGCCGTAGCGCATACCCTGAAGTTTTCCGACTGTGACTGTTTGCGGTGGATAACTTGAGAAGGTAATTTTGTCTGCGTATTTTTGCCGACGCTCTTTTGCGATCATCCTAAGACGGCTGCTTTGCAGCATCGCAACATAATCTTCTGTAATCCAAGTATTGAGTGCAGATACTATTTGTTCTTGGAACACTTTTTCTTGGAGATAGGGATTTTCATAATCTATTTTTACACCTGCATTAATACCATTAGTCTCTAGTATCCTTTGTAATTTCGGTTGCTGCTGTAGTGGGTAAACAGCCATTTCCACTGAACCTAAATTTTTGCCTTCAGAAGAAACACACAAAAGGGGTGCATCTCCTTCACATGGCGCAACACTCCAACCTGTCGGTGCTGATGTCGTCCCTAAAAAGTTTTTCCAGATGTTACCCTCAACTGGTTTGAAGGCTGCAACATTAGTCACTTGGGGAATTAATCCTGATGAAGGAGTTGACGAAACAGTTGGAGATGGAACTGGCTGTTGGGGTTTGAGTTCGTTGTTGGTAGGAGCTTTCTTGAAAACAGATTTAAAGATAAATGGCGATAGCGCCAGTAAAATAATACCGATTAATAGGTGATAGACTCGCAAAAAAATTCTCCTCTAGATCTAAATGCATACTTTGCAAGTAAATACTACCTGCAAAGGTTTAATTTGTTTCCAAATTAAAGATACATCTAGAGAGGTTGATTTACACAAAAAAAATCTAATTGGGCATTGGGTATGGACTTTAATTTTTATACAGACGACCCACTGGGTCGTCTCTACCTTCCCATTCCCTTATTTAAAACGTCCTCGCATTCTGCGATTTTGCTTGCGACGGGCAACCGCTTTACGCTTTTGCTTTTGTAGTGGTGTTTCAAAGTGACGTTTGGTTCTGACATCTTGAAGAATACCTGCTTGTGAAACTTGGCGTTTGAATCTCCGCAATGCAGACTCAATACCTTCGTTTTCACCTAAAACTACTTGCGTCATGCTTATGGCTCCTTTTACTTGGTGTGAATAATTAAATACTAGCAGGCAATAGAAATCCAGCAGTCTCTAGCGATCGCTTTGAACTGCTGGAAACTAAAAGTTTTGAGTTGTGACAGTGGTGCTTAAAATGACTTTAGTAACGGCGACCACCACCACGGTTGTCACCACCCCAACTTTCCCGTGAGGGGCTTCTCTCTTCGCGAGGTCTGGCTTTGTTCACTTTCAAATCACGCCCCATCCATTCTGCCCCATCTAGCCCTTCAATCGCTTTGTCTTCGTCTGCGGTGCTTTCCATTTCCACAAATGCAAACCCTCGCATCCGACCTGTTTCGCGATCGGTGGGTAATTTGACGCTACTAACTCGACCGTATTCTTCAAATGCACGTTTCAAATCATCTTCCGTAACTTGGTAGGATAAGTTACCGACGTAAATTGACATTGAGAAATCTCCAAAACCGGAATTATGTAGAGAATTAGATTCGGAGAAACCCTTTTAAAAGCTAAAATGATTTTCACAGCCGAATATAAATCTTAGAAAGACAGTATAGCAGATTATCTAAAGCTTGCTACCTCTGATTTTTGCGAGAACGGTAATGGTGAAGAGGATTAGGGGTTAAAAGTCAAGAGGAAAAGCAAAGGTAAAAAGAAGAGAGTCAAGTTAAGCTTTTTATTGTTTAAAGTTCATTTTTCGGTTGTTTAAGTGGAATTTGGATGATAAATTCTGTATGTGTCCCCAATATACTATTACAGGAAATTCTACCACAGTGTTTTTCTACTATTATTTGGTAGCAAACTGTCATACCCAAACCAGTACCTTTGCCGATGGGTTTAGTGGTAAAGAAAGGGTCAAATATTTTACTGGCAACTTCCTCTGTCATTCCCATTCCATTATCTTGGATGTGAATAGCTACCCAATCTTGGTTTATTTGTTGGGTACGTATATTTATTTGGGGAATGAGATCGGGTGAAGATTTATTTTGTTGTTCTGAGGGGGTGACAATCTAGCTTCACAGCCTTATGCAGCAAGGATTATAGAGGAGTATCCGAGAAAAAGATAAAAGTTACTTTAGAACCTTACCCAACGAAAAACAAGACTTTTGGGCTAGGCTTATTGATAATAGAATCAACAAAGCTAGGAAATAGTATTTATCTTTTTATGACACACTCGCTTAAAACTCCTGCTGTGTATTGAATTCAAGGGTTTTCGTCACCCCCTCAGGGCTATTACACAATACAGTTGTTCCCCTCACCTCCCTTCTAATCATAGCTTTCAGCTTTGAGTATGTACCTCATAGTTACCGGAAGTGCTATATTATCTGGAGTAGCTTCTATACCATCAAGGTTTAAACGATTTACTGGTAACTTTTGGGAAATCGCAGCAGCAAGGGAGAAAGCTCCAACACTATTGGGAGTACTTTGAACTGCCGCAATCAAATCATTTTCTTTACGTAAAATAACTGCTTCCGGGGGATTTTTTAAATCATCCCCCAAATAATACTTACGTAAAAAGCTAATAAAGACGGAACTAATTTTGGGGTTATAGTTTTCATTATAAATGACCTTTAATCATGCCTACAATTATGTAATTCCCAAACAACAGCAAATTAGCACCCTAATTCAGGATTTAGTACATTACGCTACATATAATCACAAATAATATCGCTCAATTAAATTTACATTAAAGACTTCAGCGAAGCATTCTGCAATATGCGATCGCACTTGCTCGCAACTTATATCAGGTATCCATTCTACTAAACTCGCAACAGGTTTATCTGCAATCCCACATGGGACAATTCGGGCAAATCCGCTCATATCTGGACAAACATTCAATGAAAAGCCATGCATTGTTATCCATCGTTTGACTTTAATCCCGATCGCACCAACTTTTTTCCCTTCTACCCAAACTCCTGTAAATCCAGGAATACGTGTTCCTTCAACTCCGTAAATTTTAAGTACTCTAATTAATACTTCTTCCAATTGGCGTAAATACCAGTGTAAATCCTGATGGTGGCGATACAGATTTAAAATTGGATACCCAACTATTTGCCCTGGACAGTGGTATGTGACTTCACCACCTCGCTCGATTCGATGTACTTTAATTTCATCATTTTCGGCGGTATTTTCCCTGTCAAATTTCAAAAATTCAGTACTTGCACCCTTCCCTAGAGTATATACGGGCGGATGCTCAAGTAATATTAATATATCTTCTAAATTCGGATTATGAATACGCTCTTGCAAAAGCTGCCGTTGCCAGTTTAAAGCTTCTAAATACGGCATTGTTTTCTGGTTATATAACGAACAAGAATAAGCATGAATAAGGTTTTTGGGGAGCATACCAAATTTCCACTATTTAAATAAAACAGAGTGTTTCCAAATACCATCTTTTGTTCAACAAATGTCAAGCTGTGCAAATGATTGTAAAGGAAAGTCAAGAGTTGGGGTTTTGTAAAATACAAAGTGCTAATTTGAATATATAACCTCAATGGTAAGGAGGAAGAGGGGGAGTTCTCTGCTATATACATCACGCCAAGAAAAAAGAACGAAAGCATTGGCTGGTGATGCCGAATCAATTGTTTGCAAGCTATATGGAATAAAATTTCTAATCATGTCTTGTCCAGTTTTTTAGTTTCCTTCATTTTTGCCAGAGATTATCAAAAAGCGAGTTTTTTTGAAAGGAGGGGTAGAGAAGCTTTATTTATTTAGATTTTTCTCAATTTGTTCAAAAATTCACCCCATATACATTTGGAAATGGCTTTCTCGGATTTAGGCAAAAATATTAGGTAGCAACCTGTATGAGAAGTTTGATTAATGTGCTAAGAGTGAAAATACTTAAATTTAATAGCTTAATTTAGTAACTTAAATTTAATAGCTTCCATTTAAGTGATATAATTGCATATAGCTGCAACCATTGCCGATAAAAGATTATACTTATTTTGGCGGCAGTGTCCCCACCGCAATTTTGGATTATTCAAATCAAGTAGAAACTGAGCGGGAGAGTTTACATGAAGCTTGTCATCCACGGCAAAAATGTTGAAATTACCGATGCAATTAGAGAATATGTGCAAAATAAGATTGAAAAGGCAGTAAGTCATTTCCAGACTATCACAAATGAAGTGGATGTCCATTTGAGCGTAGCTCGCAATCCCCGAATTAACCCCAGGCAAGCTGCGGAAGTGACGATTTATGCGAATAAAACTGTCATCCGCGCTGAGGAGAGTAGCGAGAGCTTGTACGCAAGTATAGATTTGGTTGCAGATAAAATTTCGCGTCAATTAAGGAAGTACAAAGAACGACTACAAAATAAGAAAAGTAGTGTTCCTGATGTTGATGAAGTCGCAGTCGAAACTGTTGCAGAAGTATTACCCGATTTAATAGGCGATCGCACTCCAGAATTACCCGAAGAAGTAGTTCGTACTAAATATTTTGCCATGCCTCCGATGACTATGAACGAAGCTCTAGAGCAGTTGCAAATGGTGGGACATGATTTTTATATGTTCCATAATCTGGAAACTGGAGAGATTAACGTCATTTACGAACGCAATCATGGTGGATATGGCGTAATTCAGC
Organism: Brunnivagina elsteri CCALA 953; assembly: GCF_002289455.1. Classification (GTDB taxonomy): domain Bacteria; phylum Cyanobacteriota; class Cyanobacteriia; order Cyanobacteriales; family Nostocaceae; genus Brunnivagina; species Brunnivagina elsteri. Next base: position 5,246 of record NZ_NTFS01000182.1, on the reverse strand, counting down.
CTCGTAACAACAATAATGGTAACGGGAATAATGGGAAAAATGCTAAGGCAAGTCACCATAATATTGTGATGCCAGAGAAGCTTCATAAGTAAAATCAAAACGTGAAGACGTTAGCAGAGGGAACACCAAGAAATCAATTATCCCAATAAATAAGGGCTGGGATACCCAGCCCCTACCAATGATACAATAGTTTGGTAGTCTTGGTTTTTGAGTAACTGTTTGGTCTATTGCGATCGCATTCCTTGTAATACCTTCAATGCTTCTTCCACATGTCCTTTGAAATTGAACATTGAATCAAAGATGTATTTAATTTTGCCATTATCATCAATTACATACGTAATCCGACCAGGAACCAAACCCATCATAGTTTTTGCCCCGTAAAGGTTACGTACTGTATCGCCTTTATCACTCAAAAGTGTAAAAGGTAACTGGTATTTTGTCGCAAATTTTTGATGGGATTCGGAAGAGTCGCCACTGATACCGATTACCTCTGCACCTGCCGATTTGAATACTTCATACTGGTCGCGAAAAGCACAAGATTCTGCTGTACATCCAGGTGTGTCATCTTTGGGGTAAAAGTAAAGGACAACTGCTTTACCACGATAGTTTTGCAGGTTAACTGATGCACCGTTTTGGTTTGGGAGGGTAAAATCTGGTGCGGTATCTCCGACTTTGATTGCCATAGGATTTTAGATTTTAGACTTCTTCTTTACAAAATTTTACCTTTGATTGGGATTCTATAAAACTTAACTTGTACATTTGCGTCACTTAATGTAGGGTATATTCTCTAGTAATGAATCTGTAGTGTTATAAAAATCTTTATACTTTCGTAATTATGCGATTAAGTTCCCTTGATGTATTTCGCGGTTTTACAATTGCAGGTATGATTCTGGTTAATATGGCAAGTCTTGCGGAACCAGATGTTTACCCGCAACTGCTCCATGCGAGTTGGAACGGTTGTACATTTGCTGATTTGGTATTTCCCTTCTTTTTGTTTATTGTGGGAGTTGCGATCGCATTTTCCTTTGCTAAATATACCCAATCTAAAGCGAGACAGGAGAAAGAGCGGGATGCTGTGGGGGTAATGGAGAAATTTCTGGATTCACAGAGTTCTGGTGTTTCGGTTTCATCTTCTCCAATTTCCTCCAATCCTGTACCAACTCCCCCATATGGTAAGATTTTTCGTCGTGCTTTGATAATATTTGCTTTGGGTTTATTTTTAAATGGTTTTTGGAATAAGGGAGTTTGGACTTTTAATTTAGAAAATCTCCGTTATATGGGGGTTTTGCAAAGGATTAGTTTAAGTTATTTATTTGCATCACTTGCGGTTTTAATGTTACCTCGTAAAGGGCAGTGGATACTTGCTATTTTTTTACTTGTGGGTTATTGGCTAGCAATGATGTACATTCCTGTTCCTGGCTTTGGTGCGGGAATATTGGACGAAAATAACAATAGTGCAAATTTAGCAGCTTTTATCGATCGCTCCATCATCCCATCGGCACATTTACACGCAAGCTTCAAAAATTTGGGTGATCCAGAAGGATTATTTAGTACAATTCCGGCTATAGTTAGCACCATGTTTGGTTATTTTACTGGACAATGGATACTGAATCAGCCAGTGAAAACGCGAACAAGTATTGGTTTAGTGTTGGTAGGAATTGGTTGTTTAATTATAGGTTCTGCTTGGGGTTGGGTATTCCCGATTAATAAGAAACTATGGACGAGTTCCTATGTAGTATTTACGACAGGATGGGCATTAATTTTTCTGGCAGCATTTTACGAACTAATTGAAGTCAGATTGATTAGAAGTTGGGGAAAACCATTTGAAGTCATGGGAATGAATGCGATCGCAATTTTTGTTCCGTCAATATTACTAATTAAAGTGCTAGCGAAAACCATTATTGGGACAGGTAAGGAAGCACCCAATGCTTATACTGTAATATATAAAGAGTTTTTTGCATCTTGGGCTGGTGGAGTTAATGGTTCATTTTTATTTGCCTTTGTGACAATGTTGTTATGGCTTGGTGTAGCTTGGATAATGTACCGTCAGCGTTGGTTTATTAAAATTTAGGTAAGTCAACTACCCTTGAATAAACTTATTTGCCATTTGCTCGTCAGCTTGGGATTTGTCATTCTGACGTATGTTGAATCTTTGACTTGAAGTACGATAACATCAGAAACTGGGTTTTTCCCCCATGACGACAAAACCTCAAATGTCATTCTGACGTATGTTGAATCTTCGACTTGAGGAACTGCAAATTTTACATCCGACAACGACTTTGATTTTCTACATCAACAGAGCATTGTTCCTGACGTTTAGCAATAATAGTTAATAAATCTTCTCTTCCTGTGAACGCAAGTCGAAAATCTGCCCAAATAGCATATAATTTATCAGCAATAAAACCAATAATTGGTAACTTGGTTATGGCATAAATCCATCCCATTCCCAAAGTTTCATATATTCGACGAAAAACCTCAACATTTTTGATTATAGAACCATCAGGAAGTATGGCATGAATTCGCCCCATTGCGGTTTCAAAATCAATGCCAGCATTCGCTTCCGGATTGTAATCAATATCGGCAATATCGACAAAAGCGACTAAACCTCTACCTGCATCCCGTCTTTTCAAAAAGTTAACTTCTCGCACGCATAAAGGACATTCCCCATCATATAGTAGTTTGATTTTCCAAGAAGTTTGATTAGTTGGACTTGCTTGCGTATTTGATAAAGTCATCGGTGTGATTTTTTTTATTTATAATTAAATTAACATAACTACGGCATTTTTAATTTAGGTATACTAAAAATGGCTTGGAGTTTGGCTTTTAAACCCAAAGGTTGGCATACAGCTAAATATTAACGGCATTGATTATTTGGTTCTTCATTACTTGTTATGCTAAAAACGCTGATAAAATAGATCAAATTCCTTACTGGGTAATAAAGATAGCTTTTAAACTTGGATTTTGAGCCTTTGGAATCAAATCAAGGATGAAAATCCCCAAAAGTCTTGCTATTAAAGGCAAATTACAAATTATTGTTTAAATTTCAGCATAACATCTACGGAAGAGCCGATTATTTCGACTTGTGAGAATAAGGGACTTCCAGAAAATAAAATCTTCTTTCTCGTATACTTACCAACACTATCACGCGAAGGGTGGACTCACCCTACCCCTACAATAGTGGAGAATTTATTTATTGGTATTCCCTAAGCAAAAGTGTAAGTTGGGTAAGTACCAAACTTACACTTTTTGACAAATATTTTTATACTCGCTGAATCGTCAATATCTCTAAGTATAAAGGATTTCCCATACTGAAATAATGTATGTATAAAATTAGTATTTAATATTCACAATTATTTAAGTTTCAGCACTTGCTCGTAAATGGGTTAAAAATGGGACAGATTATTTACTGCCACATAACTACATAACTAAACTGTGGTAGATATGACAGTCTAAGATATAGGGCAATTTTGATTGCGGTAAGCGAATCGGAGAAGCCAAATGCTCTGCTCGGAAGACTTAGTTCAAGATTTCATCCAAGATTTAACTGTGGATGCAAATGCGATCGCATATTCACGCTATATCTCGCTAATCAGAAAGCGACTCCTTTGGAATATCACTTTTCATTTGCGATGGTTGAAGCTAAACATATGGGATGAAAACCCTAGTGGAAAATGGGTATTTTTTTCGGAAAGCAAAAAAAGAGAAGTTTATAAGCGTATTTGGATTTGGCTAGAATTTTGTGATGTTACTATATACCTGTCTCTTCAAAAATATCACACTGGCAAAGCCCCACCCCGATTAAAACAATTCCCAATTATGTTTTGTAACGGCGATTTTACCCCAACGGAAAACATGCTGCTTGTTGTTCAGGGGAATCAAACCCCATAAAAAGATTTGATTTAAGAAGAAGTGAAGACGCAAAACAACTATTTCTACTGCGATCGCAATTAGTACAGCGTGACAGAAATAAGCTTACCATTTCACAATAGCAAAAAGCTCATATTATCGCCTTGATTCGTTTCTATTTCCTTGCTCATAACAAATCATACCAGTAAACAAACTAAGTAAAGCAACTACTACGACGCAACTAATTTTAGTGTCGTCCAATTAATAACTAATGATTAAACAACAAATAATACCAGGGTTAAATCTACCTGAAGTCGAAGATAAGCTGAGTTGTTGGCTTTGTTCAGCTTTAAGTACTCGATTGGGGCAAAATACCCAGTCTCAAACCCTTTCTCAAATCAATAATCCCGTTTATTGGGGAACTAGTTTCCTCGGTTTGGATAAAGTCACAATTTTCCAGAATTCCACAATTACGGAACAGGCTATGATATTACAGCTTTGCAGTCGTAAGCTTTTGGAAGAAGCTTATGGGATTGAAAAACTGGGTTTACAATACATGGAAAAAATAGTGCTGTTGTCGGAAAGCATCCAAGAACAGATGCTTTATGCTTTGTATTGTGCTGATGAAGCTAACCACATATCACAAATTAGTCGTTTTCTACCAATCTTCCCAAAAATTAAAATTAATGACGAGCAAATTCAGCAATTAGAACATCCACTGCTCAAATTCCTCATGGATGTTGCCGACACAGAAGACAAAGCAGTAATTTTGTTTGTACTTCAGGTTGTCTTAGAAGGATGGAGTTTGAGTCATTATCGCAATTTAGCAATCCAGTGTCGTGAACCCAACTTGAGTTTAATATTACAGGGATTGTTACGAGATAAAAGCCATCATCATGGTACTGGTGTTATCCTCTTCCATCAAATGTCCCTAACACAATCGAGTCAAGAATTAATCGTCAAGACTCTAACTCAATTTTTGCGACTGATGCAGCTAAGACATCAACCTGTTATTGCTGCGATCGCACAGGTAAAAGGTTATTTATCGCGATCGCAAAAAATCCGCATTTTGGAAGAATTGGACAGCGAAAGCCATAATTACACTTGTTTAAAGTTTTTGCGTTCTTTAATGCGAAACCCCAACTCAGGAGCGATTTTGCAGCAACTGGAAGCAAAAGCAGCATTCCAACCCTTAAATACTTCCGAATGCATATAAGTGGCAAAAATTCCAGTAGAAATCTAAGTCACAAAAAAAGAAGTGGCGCAGCCACTTCTCAGTAATTCCCAGGTAGAACCTAAGATGAGTATATGAGCGATACATTTTTCAAATCGTATGCATTTACACTAATTTGAAAGGAGAATTTAGGAATTAGGAGTTAATAAATACTCAATCCCCAATC
>NZ_NTFS01000181.1 GCF_002289455.1 Brunnivagina elsteri CCALA 953 | reverse complement strand
GCAGGGTATGCGAGGTGAAAACGAAACATTGTCTTTATTGCTTTTATGCGTAGCATGAACAAATAAATGCGATAGTTAAGTTTTCACCAAAATATTTATTTTGCTTCTGAGTAAATGGTATAATTACCTCAATAGGTGTTAAACAACTAAGTGCAGAAAGCAGTTCCTATAAAACAAACAAACTTCCAGAAAAACCTCATACCCTGGGACACAGGGCTTTAAAGCTCAGTCAATGTCTTCATAGAAGAGTCGCTGAGAAGCCCATACTGTAACTGTACCTTTGTCAGTGTGTGGAGCATGTCACAATCCAGAATTTAGAATCCAGAGCGGTATGCTTATCGCAACGAAAAGCAAACTGGTTCAACATTACACGATTTTCAATACGATCTAAAAAACCCGGTTCAGCAATTGGTGCGGGTTTGTCAATTAAAATTAATTAAAGCTTAATAGAATAAATTAAAATAAAATTATTACAGCAATCGATTGCAGAATCATCAGCATGATACCTGTTTTTTTGTTAGTATGCAAAAAAACCTATTCAAGCAATTTGCAATAATAAAGTTAATTACTTTGTTTGTAGGTAATTTATGTGTGTAGATTAAATCAGAAGTACAGCAGAGCATGGTTTTAATGTCCGACAACTTTCAAGAAAACTTTTCATCACGGGTTACAACGGTGACGAATAGCCCAGTTGCGATCGCAGCGATTGACGATGACGATGCAAGCGGAAAACTTGCCTTAGTAGCAGTAGATGCAGCATCAGACCGCAAAGCTGGAGACATCATACTATTAAAGGTAGCAGATGTATCTTACCTCGCGGATTACTTTGTGTTTGCCACAGGCTATTCACGGGTACAAGTCCGTGCAATTGCCGATTCGATTGAAGACAAAATCCAACAGGAACTAAGACGAATTCCTCTACGAACAGAAGGAAAGGGCGAAGGTTCTTGGGTTCTTTACGACTATGGTGATGTCTTAGTTCACGTTATGATGCCAAAAGAACGCGAATTTTACAACCTGGAAGCGTTTTGGAGTCATGGCACCCCCATTGAATTAAAAAGCGCTGATAGCAGTGAGAGTTAAGGCAACATGATTGATTCTTCGGTTTCATGTCCAGTTCCAACCGAACAACAACCAGTCAACGAGTATGAAGAGTTAAAATCCGCTTGGTTATTTCGCGATTGTGCCGGAAACTGGCGCAATTACCTGACACGAATCACCTGGATTTACGGTTTATCTTGGCTCGTATCCGGTCCAGTATCGGCTGGCAGTTTTCCCCCTCATAAATATATCTGGCAATTTTTGTTAAGTGGCGCAGCAGGAGCGAGTCTTGGTTCTGTTCTGATACTAATACGTTTGTATTTAGGATGGTCTTACATACGCGATCGCCTTTCTAGCCCAGTGATATTCTATGAAGAATCAGGGTGGTATGACGGTCAAACCTGGACAAAACCCGAAGAAATATTAACTCGCGATCGGCTGATTGTCGCCTACCAAGTTCAACCGATTTTGCGCCGTCTGCAACTGACCTTTGCTAGTTTGGTTGTACTGTACATTGCTGGTACGATTGTTTGGCAGATTTTTTAAATAAATAAACCAGGATCGATATTAAAAAATTTCCCCAGAGCTTTAGCTTGAGCTTTGCTAATTCCTCTTTTTCCATTTACTACTTCCGATGTCACCCCACTCGAACCTAGGATTCCTACTAAATCGGATTGTTTTAACCCACGAGCTTCCATCAAATGTAATAGCATCAAATGAGAGTTAGTTTCTCCCATTGGATACTGTGCGTCTTCGTATTTTTCGATTAAAGCAATCAAAAGTTCGAGCAGAGTAGATTCTTCTCCTGTTTTATTTTGACGATGGGCTAATTTTTCGGCTATTGCGATCGCGTGATCGTTTTCTTCGTCGGTTTTTATTACTTTAGGTTGATACTCTGTCAGTAAGTTGGCATAAATTTCGGGATTAATAGTAAGGGTCATTTTTCCACCACTGTAGGTTCGCTCATTTTTTTGAGTCAAAACTAATTTATTTGTACTAGTTTTTCTCATGCTATTGATAAAATTCGCAATTAGCCCAGTAAAAAAATGTGAATGCACGAATTTACCGAAAAATTAGTTGACCTCTCAAAAATTTACAAAGTCTGAATGCCGCATTCTGTCGTTGAGAAAATATTTTTCTCTCTAGGAATTAAGCGAACGGACAGTGATTACATGCATTAAACGATTAAATTATATTTTTATGAGTTTTATCCTCTCATTATGAGAGCGCAAAGTCAAATACTCGCAGCGATCGTATCACAAATTTAATCGCTCAAAAAATTACCCTCTCATGTTGAATGTAGAGGGTTTTTATATGGGTTTCCAAATAATTTGATTTAGTGCGATCGCAAATCATGCGTTAGCGTAGTTTACCGTTAGCATCGTCTCTCACATCCTTGGCATCTTTTACCCAGATTAAGATAATTTACATTTTTGAAGGGGATAAATCCGATTTAAACAGATGTTTTCTTCCTACAGCAGTCAAGAGTGGGTTTAAGCGACTGTTTACCCGTACAGTAGTTAGGAGTAGAAAATTTCAGTTTTGAAGTCCTAGTCCACAATTTGTAACTCATAACTCATAACTCATAACTCAACTATCAGCGATGGCAAAACGAACTCAAGCCCCAGCATTAGAAGTCCGCTTACTACGCGAAGGCATCATCGAATCAAGACACATAGTTGAAGCTGTTGTATCCGACGAACGAGGACGGATTTTGTCCGTTGCGGGAAATGCCGAAACTGCCACCTTTATTCGTTCTGCGCTCAAACCATTTCAAGCACTTGCAGTCACCACCACAGGTACACTCGAACGCTACGATTTGAGCGATCGCGATTTGGCAATCATCACAAGTTCCCACAAAGCTAGTATCGAGCAGGTTCGACAAGTATTTAATATTCTCTGGCGAGGGGATATTGACCCATCAGCACTACAATGTCCCACACCATTCGGCAAAAGTAGTCGCTTAGAATACAACTGTTCGGGGAAACATGCAGGAATGCTAGCAGTCTGCCAGCAACGGCGTTTTCCCCTAAATACATATATGGAGCGCAAGCACCCCATTCAGCAGTTGATTATAACTAAAGTGGCAGAATTGTTGCGGATGCCAGCCGAAGAGTTTATTAGTGTACACGACGACTGCGGCGTACCCACCTATTTATTGCAAATCGGACAAATGGCACATTTATATGCTCAACTTGCCTCTGGTAACAGTTTAGATATGGAGCGGATTGTCCGAGCCATGACACACCACCCAGTTTTAGTCGCAGGTGACGGCGAATTTGACACCGAACTCATGCGTTTAGCTCCCGGAGAGCTTGTTAGTAAAGCTGGTGCAGAAGGCGTACAGTGCATTAGCAGGCTGGGGGAAGGCATGGGGTTAGCAATCAAAGTAATAGATGGAGCCAAACGAGCCAAATACGCTGCTGCCATCCACATATTGCAACAAATGGGCTGGATTTCTCCTAGCACCGCCCAAGCCCTATCAGAGAAATTTATGAACATCAGTCAGTACAACCGTTTGGAAGTAATTGGAGAATTATCTTTTTTATAGTTGCCAAAATTTAGGTTTTAGGTATATACTATTGAAAGACAAAGCGACGCGGGATAGAGCAGCCTGGTAGCTCGTCGGGCTCAACGAATAAAGATAACTAGACGCTTAAAAGTTATTTTTATTATGGGCGGCACATAAAGAAACTTATGTGTGTTTATCTGTCAAACTCGGGGAAGCCAATAGCGTGGTAATCCCGAACCAAGCCTCAAAGTTTGAGAAATCAAAAATAGAGGAAGGTGTAGAGACTGGAAGGCAGATGCCCTAACGTAAAGTCGAGGGTAAAGGGACAGTCCAGACCACAAACCAGTTAATTAAATTGGGCAGTGAAAACTGTAGATGGTAAGCATAACCCGAAGGTCAGTGGTTCAAATCCACTTCCCGCCACCAAATTAAAAAATGAAACCCCGTAATCGAATAGATTACGGGGTTTCATTATTAGTATGTTGATTCCCAGCTAGAAATAACTAAGCAGTACATAAAACGATACAGTTCAGTTAAGCATTCTTTTATTCTCTCTTTGAAATGGATACAAAAATTAGGGGAGACATTGCCGAACAAGCTGCTGTACTCCATGCACTTAAGCGTGGGTTGGGAATGTTAAAACCAGTGGGAGACAGACTACCCTATGACTTGGTGTTCGATGTAGACGGAACTTTATTAAAAATCCAAGTAAAGTATGCTTGGTTTGATGAACATAAGGGAAACTTTGTTGTTGATAATTGTCGAACTAAAACAAATCGACGAGTAATGATTCGAGGTGTTTATAATCAATCTGATTTTGATTTTGCGCTGGTATATATAGAAAGCTTGGATTTATTTTATATCTTCCCCGTGGCTGTGTTTATTGCCTACGGTAGCGAGATACATTTAGTAGAGTTAGAAAAACGACAGCGCAAACCTCGTTCATCCGTATATAGAGATGCTTGGGAGTTAATTTTGCCAGATTCCCATAATTTGTCGGATAAAGTCCAGTTGCCTGTGGAATCTCAAGCTGGATTTTGATTATCTTGAAGTAAAATCAGTAACAAATCAAAAATATTCAAGTAGAAATATTCAATCGAGTAAAATTGTATCAAGAAAGCTGGAGAATAAGACAGTGAAGTTACAGCGACCAATATTAGTGGGAGGATTGGGATTGTCCTTTGTATTGTGGGTATTCGACACATTGCAAGACACATTTACCCAAGTCACAGAAATTAGCTTGTTAAGTTTGGTTGCAGTTGGTGGAAGTTTATTGCTATTTAAGCAGAATCGCAATAGCGTCATAAAAGCATTAGAAGAATTACCACGCGATCGCACAACAGTTGAAAACGCGATTGAAAAAGCTGAAGTCGTGGTAAACCAACTCGCAAATGAAGCTGAAAACCATCAGCATTTAACCAGTTTGCAAGAACAAGTTTCCCAATTGCAATCTGAAATTGACAGGAAACAACTTAAATTGGCTGTTACTGGGGGAAAATCCGTTGGTAAAACCAGTCTCATCCAAATTTTACAACAACATAATTTAGAAATGGGATTAGAAACGGGAAATATTCCGTCTCTACAATTTCAGGAAACAGCACCATTATTTCTCGAAGCAAAAGAAAATGCCGACACAATCCCATTTAATCAAGCTGTAATATCTGACTACGTTTTATTTATCACGAATGGTGACTTAACCGCGACAGAACATCAAACTCTAGAGCAATTCAAAGCCATAAATCAACTTACCATGCTGGTTTTCAACAAACAAGACCAGTATATAACGTGCGATCGCGAAAGTATTTTACTATCCCTCAAACAACGACACGAAAATGTCGCAGCGACATCAGCTTCCCCCATTCCGATCAAAGTTCGCAAGCACCAAGATAACGGTACAACAGAAGAATGGCTCGAACAACCCGCAGCTGACATAGAGCGATTAACACAGCAGTTGGGTGAAATTATCAGCAATCAAGGGCAACAATTAATTTGGGCAACAACTGTCAGAAAAGCTAACTTCCTCAAAGCTGATGCAAAAAATTGTTTGAATGAGGTAAGAAAAGAAAGAACAAACCCCGTTATGGAACAATACCAGTGGATAGCCGCAGCTGCAGCATTTGCTAACCCCGTACCAGCATTGGATATTTTAGCAACTGCGGCAATTAATGCCCAAATGATCGTAGATTTGGGTGGAATATATCAGCAAAAATTCTCCCTAGAACAAGGGAAAACTGTTGCTGTGGAAATGGGAGGTTTGATGTTGAAACTGGGTTTAGTAGAAATTTCCACAAAGGCAATAAGCACTATTCTGAAAACGAATGCTGTCACATACGCAGTTGGTGGAGTTATTCAAGGAGTTAGTGCAGCATACCTTACACGGGTAGCTGGTTTAGCGTTAGTTGAATATTTCCAAGCACAGGAAATCTCTCTGGAAACAGGAAATGCATTCAACTTGGATAAATTGCGGCAAACTTTGCAAAATGTGTTCCAACAAAGTCAGCAAGTCGCAGTTTTACAAAGCTTTGTTAGCCAAGGTATAAAAAGGTTATTACCGGAAGCAACTGCTGGTGAACTCGTTGTTGAAAAAGCTGTATAATTGTTATGGGAAAAGTTGCAAAAGTACAAAATATTTCTTTGTGATTTTACGTTTAAATACTTGACTCATAGTTTAAATAAATACTGTGAGTCTGACTTTGCAAAAAAAATACCACCTACTTCCTCCTCGAAATTGGTGGTATTCATTTTAATAGTTTTCACTAAGTTAATTATGACAGGTAGATACATGTATAAAATGTACGATTTTTATTTATTTGTTCTTTAATTTTTATTAAAAGGTAAATTCATCATATATTTTTCCGTAAAACCCCCTGAATTATGGTTTAATTTATTAAAATAGCTTTGAGTTTTTATAAAATTTTTTAATCAATTACTGGAAGAAACAGCAATGGCAGCAGATTATCCAGACATTGATATTGCTCCATACATAGACCATTCATTACTACTTCCCACAGCGACCCCAGAATATGTCGAAAAGTGGTGCGAAGAAGCCGATCGCTATCACTTTGCTTCGGTTTGCGTATTTCCAATTTACGTAAGGCAAGCGGCAGAGCTTCTCCACGGCAAAAAGCCCAAGGTTTGTACAGTGATTGGTTTCCCAACAGGGGCAACGACTTCGGCAACCAAGTTGTACGAAGCTCAAGAAGCAACAGATAATGGAGCTACAGAATTAGATGTGGTTCTGAATTTGGCTTGGTTGAAAGCAGGGAAAACAGAAGAAGTTCACCGGGAACTTGCGGAGATTTGCGAATCAACTGGACAAACGGTAAAGGTCATTTTGGAAACCAGCCTATTAACAGATGCAGAAAAGAAAATAGCTGCGGAATTAGCAATGGATGCTGGTGCTGCTTTTTTGAAGACCAGCACGGGTTGGTATGGTGGTGCTACTGTTGAAGATGTACTTCTTTTGAAAGAGATCGCAAAGGATAGGGTAGGAATTAAAGCCTCAGGGGGTATCCGCACAACCGAGCAAGCCCTAGACTTAATAGTAGCGGGGGCAACTCGCTTGGGAACCTCCCAAGGTATTCAACTACTCAAAGGAGTCGGGATGCAGGAGAAAAGGGAATAGTTAAGTTGTCTTTTGACCTTAACTAATAACCAATACCCAATGTCCAATGTACAGAAATAATGAGTAGAACCTACAAAGCAACAGGCATTAATCTTAAAGCCCAAGCATTTGGGGAATACGATAGATTAGTGACAATTTTGACTAAAGAGTACGGATTAGTAAAAGCGATCGCACCTGGGGCACGGAAGCACAACTCCAGCCTAGGGGGCAGAAGTGCTATGTTTGTGGTCAATGAGGTATTGATTGCGAAAGGACGTAGTTTAGACAAAATTACGCAGGCAAATACTGTAAAATCTTATCCAGGTCTAGCAAAAAACTTAGGTAAGTTAGCTGCTAGCCAGTATTTAGCTGAAATTGTTTTGTGTCAAGCCTTAAGCGAAAACCCTCAATCCGAACTGTACGAGCTATTAAACGAGCATTTAGCCCGTTTGGAGTCGGTTGACAGTCACAATATCGCCAAAATCCTGGCTCTACTGAGTCATGGAATTTTTCAATTTCTAGCTTTAGCTGGATTTACACCCCAAGTCGAAGCTTGTTGCTTGACACAGCGTCTTTTGATACCTGATTTTACAGAAGCGAAAAGCCAAGTCGGTTTTAGCATCAATGCTGGGGGAACAGTCTGTTTAGCAGCTTGGGAACGTTTGCGACAAGAAACAAATTCCCCAATCAAGGAGCTTTCTGCCCCAGTAGTTACTTCCACTATGCGCGAAACTGGAGAAACTTATAGTTCTAATGAAACTTCGATTTATGAGACAATTTTCCACCACGAAGAGTTACCCACGCTCTCTAAACGCTTAAATGCTAATGAATTGTACTTGCTTCAACAGTTATCACAAATCCCAAACTTGGAAATCTCAAACCTAGATCGAGTTGGAGATGTTCAAAGTAGAAGTTGGTTATCTGTTGAACAATTATTACGACAGTATGTTCAATATCATTTTGGTCGTTCCATTCGCTCTGCTGCCTTAATAGATTCTTATTTTGCCGCCCACTATGATGCAACCGTCTGAATTAGATAGACAAATTCTATCGCCATTACCCAACAACCCAGCGAAAAAAAATCGAATAACCGCACTAAAATCTATAAATGATTCTAGTGCAGACTCAGATAATTATTCAAGCAATTATTTAAGTGATTGCTCAAGCGATAATCCCCAATTGTCAAATCAAACATATTCCCAAGATTTACCAGCACAAAATATTTCTACAGGAAAAGATACCGAAGAAACTGACATTAAAGATTTAAAAAAAACTGATATAAATCCAGTAGAACCCAATTTAGATTTAGATACTTCTAATATTGCTAACGGTAACAGTAAAGCAATTTCCTCGGCAATAAATGATGATAATGACAAAAAAAACCTCGATTCTGACGGAAATGGATTAATAACTCCGGAAATAGATACTGAGGAAATAGTACTAGATAAACAACAAGGTTTTTTACCCGTATTAAAAAATTATAATTTCTTAGCACTTTGGGGCGGTCAAGTTTTCTGCCAACTAGCAGATAAAGTATATTTAGTATTAATGATTGCTTTAATTAAAACCCAATTTCAAACGCCAGATCAAAGCATTAGCGGTTGGGTTTCAGCAATAATGATAGCTTTTACAATCCCAGCAGTATTATTCGGTTCCGTAGCAGGGGTATTCGTTGACCGTTGGCGCAAAAAAACTGTATTAGTCGCTACAAACATTTTGCGTGGAATTTTGGTTTTGGGAATCCCAGCACTATTATGGTTTACCCATGACTTGCATCCAGTAAAAGGCTTGCCTGTTGGATTTTTGATTATTTTAGGGTTGACTTTTTTAGTCTCAACCTTGACGCAATTTTTCGCACCAGCAGAACAATCCGCAATCCCTTTGGTAGTCAAAGAAGAGCATTTACTTTCAGCAAATTCCCTCTACACGACAACGATGATGGCATCGGTTATAGTTGGTTTTGCGGTTGGGGAACCACTGCTAGCTGGTGCAGATAGGCTATGGTTGCAAGTTGGTGGTAGCGGTGATTTGGGTAAGGAAATAGTGGTTGGTGGAAGTTATGCGATCGCAGGATTAATTTTGTTATTGATTTCCACAAAAGAAAAAGCCCATGAAAACACTACTGAAACACCCCATGTACTCGCTGATTTGCGTGATGGTTTACGTTATCTCAAAGTCAATCCAGTTATTCGCAATGCCCTAATCCAATTAGTCATTTTATTCTCTGTATTTGCCGCACTGACTGTTTTAGCGGTCCGTTTGGCAGAGATAATTCCCAATCTAAAAGCCGAACAATTTGGCTTTTTACTTGCTTCTGGTGGTGTTGGTATCGCTGTTGGAGCAATAATTGTCGGTCAGTTTGGTCAACGTTTCTCCCACGCTCAATTAAGTCTGTGTGGATGCATCGGAATGGCTGCATCCCTAATCGGTTTATCCTTATTTTCCAAAGAGCTATTAATGGTTCTGGGATTTATTCTGCTGCTGGGTATTTTTGGTGCGTTGATTGCGATACCAATGCAAACTGCAATTCAAACACAAACATCTCCAGAAATGCGCGGTAAAGTCTTTGGACTACAGAACAATGTTATTAATATAGCTCTTTCTTTACCTCTGGCATTAGCTGGTGTCGCAGAAACATTTTTCGGCTTACAAAATGTATTTTTGGGATTAGCAACAATCGTCTTTTTAGGTGGTGCCCTAACTTGGTACAAATCTCCTGATTAATTTCCGAGTAGAGTCATCAACAGCTAAATAATTACAACTGGTTACCTATGCATAATCTGATGTTTACCAAAGGCGTTTTCTTTCGTGATATAATCATTATTGATAATTTTTATACAAGTTTTTCGTCAGCAATAATTAAGTAAATTGAATGTAACTTATATTTCATGTCAATTCGTAAAAATCACGGAAAGATATCAGAATAGCAAAGCCATTACGAGTTTAAGTCAGATTTAAAAAGGTTAATTTTTGTTGGTTAGTGTGTAGATTGGCGTGATTTTATGATATTTAAAAGTCCAGCATGTGGAAAAACATGAAGGCAAAAACGAAAAGCCAAATTTAATATATCTAACCTGCAAGTTAATAACTAATAAAGAATGCATATAGCTTGGATTGGAAAAAAAACACCCTTTTGTGGTAATGTCACCTATAGTCGAGAAATCACAAATGCATTACTCGATCGCGGACATGAAGTCAGTTTTTTACACTTCGCCCAAGAGGAAAAACACCCTGACAATTCGCCGAATTGTCACGAGGTTCCATTGCCTTTTATCTATAAGTCTCAGGTTTATACTATCCCCACATTCAAAGCGACTAAGGTACTAACAAAGGAACTCAGACGGATTAAACCTGACATTGTTCATGCTTCCCTAACCCTATCGCCACTTGACTTTGTGTTGCCGGAAATTTGTGAAGAGTTAAATTTACCTTTAGTAGCGACTTTCCATCCAGCCTTTGACGCTAAAAAAGATGCAAAGCTGAATCCTGGAACACAATCTTTAGCATATCAACTCTATGCGCCATTTTTGGGTAACTACGACTGTACGATTATTTTTTCGCAAATTCAGCGCGAGGTTTTAGTAAAATTAGGCGTACCGTCGGAGAATATTACGATTATACCGAATGGGGTTGACCCAATTAAGTATTCTCCAGGAGCTTCCCAAATCAAAGCTGAATTTAAAGCCGAACGTCTATTTGTCTACCAAGGTCGGATTGCTCCAGAAAAAAATGTAGAATCATTATTGAGAGCATGGAAACAAGCACCAATTGAACCAGGTAGTAAATTATTGATTGTTGGTGATGGACCATTAAAATATTCTCTAGAGCCATTTTATGGTCCTGAGTATAATATTTATTGGTTAGGATTTGTAGCTGATGAAGAACGTCGGATCGAGGTTTTGCGGGGAGCGGATGCATATATTTTACCTTCCCTAGTTGAAGGTTTATCCCTGTCATTATTAGAAGCGATGTCCTGCGGAGTTGCTTGTATGGCTACAGATGTCGGTGCAGATGGAGAAGTATTGGAAAAAGGAGCAGGGGTAGTATTGAGTACAAGAAACGTGCGATCGCAATTACGAACTTTACTACCGTTATTCCAAGATCATCCCGAATTAACAACCTTATTGGGACAAAAAGCGAGGCAACGAGTACTGGAACGTTATACCCTCGATAAAAATATCTCGAAGTTGGAAGAACTGTATGTTGAGATATTACAGAAACCGCGAATGCAATTTATTCGACGAGCTTAGAAGCTTTGGTATCAGTCCAAGTTTTGAAGCGATAAGCGAAGCACGAGTACGCGAATCGCAGTATCCGACTAGAGTTTTCACGGGATGAATTTGCTAGTACAGTCAGGTACAAATAAACCTACCATTGTTAAATCTGGGAAATCTTGATAATACTTGTTTTTTACGACTTCCGATCTGTACTAGCGTAACTTCCATAAAAATAAACATGACATTTGCTTTTGAAATTATTTCTGCCCGTGAAATACACCGTGACTTAAGAGGAGACAGTTACCGTCATTGGACGCTATTGATTGGTGTTTTACAGTCTGGCATTATTAAAATGCGCGACGATATTGCGATTCCTTCACAGGGGGAAAAACCTTTAGTAGCAAATATTATTGGACTGGAACCAAATATTAATGACGGATTGGCTGGAGAAGAGTTGTTAATGAAATCTTCCCGTGCATTCTCTCAGGAGATACCAGATTTCATGCGACGTAGGGGCAAATTATGGTCAAAACAATCTTCAAGAAAGCAAATTAAAGCTAGTGAAATCAATCAACCTTTTATGGTTGTGATTTGGGAACCAGCTTGCAACCCAGCAGATATTCAAATTGGTGCTGTCGCAACGGAATGTACCGACGAATTTTACCAAAGTCGAATTTTGGAGATGTTGCATCTTGAACCCGAACGTATTTTGCATTGTCGAGATTGTGCAGCACAATTGTCGAATATACCGGAAGCAATGCCTTATTTGAAGGAATTACTTGTACATCCAGATCGGGAATTAGTTAAGCGTGCAGTTGGGATATACAATTATCTGCACTGGCAATTGAAGAAAGATTGATTTATTAAGTTAGGAATTAGGAATTAGGAATTAGGAGTTGGAGAAGAAAGAAAAGAAATATATTTTATTCCTTCTGCCTTCTGCCTAACCCTAACAACCACCGTAATATGTAGAATAACAGCGATCGCGATGGGAATCCATTTTAATTAAAGCTGTCCAAGTGCCAGCACCAATAACAGCATCAACTTTCAAAGAATAAAACGATTGGAAATCCTTGACAGCTTGTACTGTGCCAGAACCAAAGCTTCCATCAATTGCACCACTATAGAAACCGCGATAAGCGGAGCTTAATGCTGGAGGCATACCGCACAAAGCTTGTTGAACTGCTTTGACTGTATTTCCTTTACTATTCAGTTTCAAAACAGGTAAGCTCGCTACACCATCACAGATGAAATTCCAAGTAGCTGCATCGCTGATACCAGTTACAGGTAGAAAAGCCAGACACTGAAGGTAATTAACAGCAGTTTCAGTTTGGGAACCGAAATCACCATCGATATCAATTTCTAAGGAAGGGGTATAAATCGAAGCAAAGCGTTGGTTGAGACGTTTTTGTAATTCTTTGACATCTTGTCCGTTGTTACCGAGTCTCAAAGTGGGTTTGAAGGTGGGACATTGAATTGCAGCAGTCATGTGTGTAACCTGTAGATTGTGTGTTTGTTTACATGACCCAGAATATTGGTGGGATTTAATTGAAATAGTTAATTGTAAACATCCCGTTCTTGATGATTTAATT
>NZ_NTFS01000180.1 GCF_002289455.1 Brunnivagina elsteri CCALA 953 | reverse complement strand
ATCCGTTTGAAATTAGCGATCGCTTGTGGGTAAAAAATCATCTTGAAGAAGATGAAGAAAAACTACGGTTTTCAACGTAGACGAGGTTTAACTTTTAGGGACAGCAGCACAGGTTAATTGTTGCTGGATAACAGGAGATTTATCGGCAATTAATTCAATTTTCCCCTCTGCATTACGTCGCCAACCTGTGGCTTGCACAATAGTTTGTGGAGGTGTTGGTATTTGTGCTGTAACTGCACTCTTTTTCCGGTATGCAGAGATGTCGCGGATATCAGACCAAGTGCGATCGCCCTCATAACTTGCAGCTGCTACCACTCCGCGTTGACTTGGTGAACTACCAACTGCTAACGGTTTACCTCGATATTCTGGATTGTCCCTTTGCTCTACCGATGCGTAAAAAGCATCCATGTCGATATGGATAATTTTTCTGACTTTGTTCGCCATTACGCGAAAAATGAAGGTGCAATTATTAGTTTACTTGTACCAATGAAGATTATTCACGCAACTGCAAAATATTCTGTAAAATACTTTAATACTTTTTAGTCATGCGATGGTCGTAGACCGGGCTTTGCCCATCGCTCTTTTGTTGATTTAACCCACATTCCGCACTTCAGAATGTAGCATACATATTACAAAAATACTCTCTGGCACGAGTAAGAGTAAGCCACAAAATGAATGATCCTGTGTTGTCATGCTGAGGAACGTAGGCGAAAGACTTCCCGTTCCCTCGTTCGCCTTTGGCGTTCCCGTAGGGTAGAGGGTTCCCGAAGGGTAGGGTAGCATCTACGCGAGATTCTAGCCTGCGGCAACGCGTAGGCGCGTACGTTCCACCCTGCGGGTAGACGCGCAAGCGGCTTCTGTAAGTAGCAAGCTACAGAATGACCGAAGAGCATTTCTTTCTGTGGAGTTCTCTAAATAAAAACACTAACTCAAGTTGCGTGTTACGCGACTCCTGGAATTCATACATCCTTGGTAGATGAACTTTCTGATGATACTGTAGCAAAAGCATTAGTCTCTTCCAGCTTCGTTGCAGGTGACTTTCCTCTGAGAGGGTCAAATTTGATTTCCCATCCCAAATATTCTTTAATGAAAGAGGCTGACAATTGGTATGCACGTTCCAGGGGCAACAAAAGGTATTTGAATAATGTGGACACAATCTCATCAAGATTAGGTTGTTTAATCTCAAGCCAATTCCGAAAATACTGTCCGCTTTGAAAAGCAATACCCAATACCCAGATAATTAAGGCAATAAGTAAAGCAAATAGAAACAAGACAACGGCGATCGCTTGTTTGAAAATCTGCCAAGTTTTACTAGATGCTTGTTGATAGACAACTGCGGTATTTTTGTCTGAGAGAGTAGCCCATAGTTGTATAGCCCCTTGAATCGGATTATAATCTGCCGACTGAGAGTTATCCTTTTTGTAGAGGACTGGGAGACTATGAGAGGATTCTGGACTTTGCTGAACTAAAGTTTCTTGCATAAATTTTTAGTCGATCTCTTAGGTTTGATTCTATTACGCTCAATTAAGAGGGTAAATGGGAGGAACGATCCGTTAAGTGTTGCCTTTCACTTCATTTACTTAAGATTGATACGTTTGACTGGGGAGACTTTTGGCGGGTTTTTGCGGCTGAAATCTGTTTGCGATACTCCCTGCGAGAGTGGCAGCCGCCATCCCAGCACAAATCTAATTTATTATGTAATCTCCAATCATCACGAAAATTGATACATTTAGTTAAAAACTAATACTCAAGTCGTTGTTGGAGCGCGATCGCTTAACCTCGGAAACAGCATATATAACACTGCATATAAATTTATCATGGGTTTGCCAAATATCTACAGCCTAGAAACAGCGCTCAACTACCTAGCTGAGGTCGTTCAGTGGCGCATGAACTCGTACTTCAGCGATAATCGACACCCAAGGGTTGCAATGCCCAATCCTCCGGATGAATGGTTGAACGCAGACAGCCTTCTAACCTGCTTTATTCACAAGTATCAATTGGATAGTGCTGCCCAGCTAACTCTACTAATTGCCCTAGCCCCCCACCTACAACCTGATTTTTTTGAGCGCCTGATCGTGTCTCAGTTACCCCAACCTGGTGACTATCCCCAAATTGGTGGTTGGCGTGGTAAGTCTTATCGGGGTTTTCTACCAACTGGTGAAACGGTGCTATTTATTACTAGCGGTGGTCAGTTGAGCGAGCGCCTACGTCTTCAGGAAGTTTTCAGCCAGGAACATCCCTTTGCCCGCGATCGCGTACTTTACCTAGAAGCACCAGCAGAAGGTGAACCCCTGATGAGCGGTAAACTAGTCATGACTCAGGATTACATCGAGCTGCTTACTCAAGGACATTTTTCCCATCCCCATTTCAGTATGAATTTTCCTGCCCAGCTTATCACCACTGGGATGGAGTGGGAGGATATAGTTCTGAATGCCCAGACTTTACAACAAATCCGTGACTTGGAAGGATGGATTACTCATGGTCCAACCATTCTCCATGATTGGGGTATGAAAAAGAAACTAAAACTAGGATATCGCGCTCTCTTCTATGGTCCCCCTGGCACAGGGAAAACCCTCACAGCTAGCCTTTTGGGCAAATACACTGGTAAAGATGTTTACAAAGTAGACTTGTCGATGGTGGTATCAAAATTTATCGGTGAGACGGAAAAAAATCTTGCTAATCTTTTCGCACGGGCAGAAAGTAAGGATTGGATTCTGTTTTTCGATGAGGCTGATGCTTTGTTTGGCAAGCGCACCAATGTCCGTGATGCCCATGATAAATACGCCAATCAGGAGGTCAGCTACTTATTGCAACGAGTAGAAAACTACGATGGTTTGGTAATTCTCTCATCCAACTTTAAGAGCAACATTGACGATGCTTTCCTCCGTAGATTTCAATCACTGATTCAATTCCCGATCCCCAGCCCCAAAGAACGGTTGCAACTTTGGCAAATGGCTTTCCCAGTCCAGGTGAAGCTGGCTGAGGACATAGACTTAACTCAGCTTTCCGCGAGCTATGATCTGACTGGTTCCGATATTATGAATGTAGTTCAATACTGCTGCTTGCAAGCATTGCAGTATCGCGATACAGTTATTTATCAAGAAGATATACTCAATGCTATTAAGCGGGAATTCAGCAAATCTGGAAAGATTATGTAGGGGGTAACAAAGTTGAATTTCAGGAGTTCAAGCGATCAAGTTTCTGCTATGCTCATCCATAAACAGCCTTTTTCTGCCCTCTATGAGTTTTGGGAACATTACCTATGGAGTGAAAATACATAGAATAAAAATATTTATTACATTCAACAAAACAAATAGCAAAAAGTTTTATTGTTTTTACTGATACAGCAAAGTTCAGATAAAATAGCTGAATTTGAGCGACTACTTTTGAAAACAGATCAAGCACCCAAGCATCCGGCTAATTTATTCACCGACTTAAGCATGATAATTGATGCAATGAGGTTGATACAGCTTGCTTTGCAGCGCTATATTCTGGAAGTTGAGCCGCAACTTGAACTTGCTCAGGTTGTCCTGATCGATAACATAGCTACCGCCCAAGAACTCGGTGGTTCTAATAATCAACTAAATGGACATGTGGTAATGAGTCTAGTTAATCTTCAGGAGGAAACTATCCTCAAGAATGGTTCTAACTATCGCTTGGAAAATGGTCGCACAGTCTACCAAAATCCCCCGGTTTACCTGAACCTGTTTATTCTCTTTTCAGTTCTGCACAATCAACATGAAACCGCTATCCAACTTCTGTCACGAGTAATTGAATTTTTCCAGTCGCAAAAGGAAATTTCATCGTTCGTGACCCCTGGGAATGGCGGTATTTCCAAGGATGTACGGGTCATATTGGAACTATACTCTCTGACATTTGACCAACTAAACCATCTCTGGGGAACCCTGGGAGGTAAACAAGTTCCCTTCGTATTGTATCGTGCTAGTTTGGTAGCCTTAGAAGCTCAAAAACTCCAGGGAGAAGGGTCTGTAATTAGTGAAATGAATGTAAACGAGTGAACTCAGTATTTGGCAATGAAGATTTTTTACAAACAAATCCTGAATTTGGAACTTTGGCATGACTATTTCCTAGGTCAACAAAATCCACCCAGCTTGCCGTTAGCCAATTATGAAATCTCGGAAATGCTAGCGCTTGTGCCGACTACAAATTGCCAACAAGTGCTAAAAAATCTGCGTTGGATCTTCCGTCTCCAACCTCATGGAGGCAGTATTTTTGCTTCTGTAGAGGAAGTGAAACCTGACGATTCCAAGACTAATTTTCCCACTCAGATACCAGTAGACCGTCCTTACCGACTGACATTTTGGCTGGTAGTGCGCGATCGCTATTTTGCTAATTTCACCAATTTACCCCTCACAGCACCTCGCCATCAGATTTATTATTTCTCAAACCAATCGGGTAATCAAGGTCATGCTTTATTCTTGACTCAACCCCTGCCAGTTTATGCGAGTAACACCAACTATCACTTGGGACAATTGGTGACTCACAATAATCAAACTCTAGAAGCATTGCGCGATCGCACGAATGTCACTATAGTTCCTGATGCCAATGATTGGGATATTTTGCCTAGTAGTCAGTATGTATCAGAGCTAGACAGCTTGCCTCAACAGGAAGCTTCCAGAATGTATACCATCCCTGAAGCTAATCCTGGCGATCGCTTTCGCTTCACTTTAGTAGATGCAAATGAGCAAGAAACCTTTGCCTTGGAGGTAGTAGCAGCAAATAAGCATATTTCCGGTAATGCGATCGCTGTTAGCCTCAATTTCCAAAACCAAATCCCTGGCTGCTACCAACTATGCCTAAATAATATCCAAGTTGACAAGTTTATTCTCTACGAACAAGCGATCGCCCATAATGCATTTGCTTTGGTAGAAATTGTTCTCAATCAGAACCTAGTAGCACCAGCTTTCTCCCTGTTGAAATTTCAGGATGGAAAAACCTTAATTCAACCAAAAACCTACGTGATTCGGTTTAAAAACCGAGCTACCCATTGGCGTTATCGCTATGAAAAGCCCCACGGCTTCACCAAAGACAAATTACCTGATTTTGAATTAAAAGATGACAAAACTTATTTTAGCAAACGACCCCAGGGTTTACTGAGACAACCCAAGCGCTTATTCACTGACGGGAAAGATCAGAGACTGCCAGCACCAGGGGTAATGCTGATCAAACCAGAAAGGCAAATCGATCCGGAAACAGAGAAAGAAGCGATCGCTATTTTTTCTGATGTCCACTTGTAACTAATTACCTAATTCCTAAACACACAAATATGCCAAGTACCTACAAAACCCCAGGCGTTTATATTGAGGAAATCTCCAAATTTCCACCTTCGATTGCGGAAGTTGCCACCGCTATTCCTGCTTTTATTGGCTATACCCAAAAGGCTGAAGTTAGAGGGATCGATTACCACAAAGTCTCGGCAGATAAAACAAAAACAGCAGATGATGCCGCAAAAGCAGCACAAGTAGCAAAAACAGCAGCCGATGCCGCACCAGATGATGAAAACTTGAAGAAAGCAGCAGCAGATGCCGCAAACGCAGCACAAGTAGCAAAAGCCGCAGCAGATGCCGCAAAAGTGCCTGTAGCAGTGAGGATTACATCACTACTAGAATACGAACTATTTTTTGGTACAGCTTTACCAGAAACTAGCATTTCAGTGACGGTGACGAATACGGATGTAAATGCCTCAATTGCTAAACCTTCGCCTCACAACATGTATTATGCGCTGCAAGCCTACTTTACCAATGGTGGTGGTTCTTGCTACATAGTATCCGTCGGTCAGGCGACAACAGCAGGTACTATCTTGCAAGCAGACTTGAAATTAGGACTAGATGCAGTTGAAAAAGAAGATGAGGTGACGCTAATTGTATTTCCAGAGAGTTTAAGCCTGATTTTAGATAATTTGTCTTACGCAGACTATGGGGCGATTTATGATGCAGCATTGGCGCAATGTAACAAACTTCAAGATCGCTTTGTCGTGATGGATGTGCTTCTCGATCCCAGCAATACATCCTTGACCGATGCAAGTGATGCCTTTAGAAGCAATGGTATTGGTATAAACAATCTTAAGTATGGTGCAGCTTATGGACCTCGCTTGGAGACTATTTTTAACTATATCTACAACGATCAGGATGTTGATGTCACACTGCCAGGTGAAAGTGCTTCCGTCAAGCTGGATACACTTGATCCCAAGAAAAAACCTGCTAAAAATGGTCAGTTTTACCCGCTCATCCAAAGCGCCATCGATCGCCTTCCTGTTGTTCTTCCTGCCGCACCAATTGTAGTGGGAGTTTATGCGGCAGTTGATAACAGTCGTGGTGTTTGGAAAGCACCAGCCAATGTCAGCTTAAGTTCAGTTATCCAACCTACCATCAAAATCACCAATGCCGAGCAGGAAGACCTCAACGTCCACACTACAGGTAAATCCATTAACGCGATTCGTGCCTTTACTGGCAAAGGTACCTTAATTTGGGGTTCCCGTACCCTAGATGGTAATTCTAACGAATGGCGGTATGTGCCAGTGCGAAGATTCTTCAACATGGCAGAAGAATCTATTAAGAAAGCCACCGAAGGCTTTGTCTTTGAACCTAACGATGCCAACACCTGGGTGAAAGTCAAGGCGATGATCGAAAATTTCCTGACCCTGCAATGGCGGGCTGGTGCATTAGCTGGAGCCAAGCCAGAGCAAGCTTTCTATGTCAATGTGGGGCTAAATATAACTATGACTGCACTTGATATCCTCGAAGGTCGCATGATTATTGAAATTGGTATGGCTGTGGTGCGTCCTGCTGAATTTATTATCCTGAAATTCTCCCATAAGATGCAGGAAAGCTGATCAAGACAATTCGCAATACGCGATCGCGCGAAGCAAGCAACGCAATTATTTACCTACTAATTAATTAACTAATCATGGCTGACATCAACTATCCATTACCGAAGTTTCATTTCCAAGTAGAGTGGGGTGGTAAACGCATTGGATTTACCGAAGTTTCTGGACTAAATGTGGAAACCCAGCCAATTGAATACCGTGAAGGAAATATGCCTCAGTATAGCAAGCTACAGATGCCGGGGATGCAAAAGTTTGGTCCTATCACGATGAAACGGGGAACTGTCAAGGGGGACAACGAATTTTACACTTGGTGGAACACTGTAGCTCTGAACACAATTGAGCGCCGGGATTTAACCATTAGTCTGTTGAATGAAAAGCATGAACCTGTGGTGGTTTGGAAGGTGAATCGGGCTTGGCCAACTAAGGCAACTTCCACTGACCTCAAAAGTGATGGGAATGAAGTTGCCATCGAAACTATTGAGATTGTCCACGAAGGATTGACAATTCAAAATGGCTAATCCTTCCTTTTAAAGTTAGGACTTACCTTCGCGTCACGATTGTCACAATGCTTTGTTGGTGTGTGACACCAAAAGTCCTATTGTTACGTACAAAATTACTCGAAGTGTCACACACGCTACACTCTGTGCCAGTTGCGTAAGTCACGAAAGTATCAAGTGAGCTATGGAATATACTTATCCCCCGGTCAGTTTCTTTTTTGACGTTATTTTTCAAGGTGAAAGTCTAAACAATCAAAGCGTAGAAACTCGCTTTCAAAGTGTTACGGGTTTGAATGTAGATATGCAGACGGAAACGCTAAAGGAGGGAGGAGAAAACCGCTTTGAGCATACCTTGCCAGTGCGGACTAAATATAGCCCACTGGTACTTAAGAGGGGCTTAGTTAAAGATTCCAAGATGGTGGACTGGTGTATGGATGCCATTCTTAACTTTGATATCCGCCCGATGAATTTGTTGGTGAGGCTTTTACATGCTCAGGTATCTTCTGTCAACAATTCTGCTGCAAGTAGCCAACCACTAGTTACTTGGAAAGTAATTAATGCTTGGCCCAAAAAGTGGTCAGTTTCGGAATTTAATGCTGAACAAAATTCTATTGCTATTGAATCTCTGGAGTTGAATTACAGCTATTTTGAGCCACTGAAGTAGTTATTTGTCGGTTGGGTGTTAGCGAAGTGTAACCCAACACAAGTTTCTGCCTTGTGACAAATTGGGGGTATTTTTTTAATTGGAAGTCCATAAGTCGTTTGCGTAAACCAACAATTCAAAGGTCAAGATGTGTTAGGCGACCGGACACTTATACATATATCAGGAGATGTCTATTATGCCATTGGAAATCAGAGAATTGGTGATTAGAGCCTCCATCAATGATGGAGAGCAGGGACAAAACACAAATCAAGGAAAATCAGAAAGTGGTACTAATATCAATAACCAAAGTGATATCATTGCTGCCTGCGTAGAACAGGTACTAGCTATTCTCAAGGAACAATCGGAGCGCTAACCTATGGTTAATTCTGTCAAAACAGGGGAACTTGCTAAAGTTAAGCTTGAAGTCTATGAGGACGATCGCTATCAAAAAAAGATCGGGGATTTTAATCTACCTATTAATCCAGAGCAGTTTTCCCAACAGTTTCAAATCGAATACAACCGCAGCCAAGCTCAGGGTTCTCAGCACAACAATCCGGAATATAAATTTACTCGACCGCAAGAACTGAAGCTGGATTTTACCTTGGATGGGACTGGGGTAGTCCCTGAGAAGCAAAATTCTGGGAAATTCCACCGGGATGTAGCGGGACAACTACAGAAATTTTTCCGGCTGACTTACACAATGAACCCGGAAACCCACAAGCCGAATTTTCTGCGCCTGTTGTGGGGGAACTTTTCTTTTGGTTACGATGGTAAAAATGGCTTTGATTGTCTTCTCACTAATCTCCAGGTTAATTACACCCTGTTTGCCTCCGATGGTAAGCCTCTGCGAGCCAAGCTGAGTGCGACTTTTACTAGCTATGTCGAACAGACATTAAGATTGCGGGAAGAAAATAAAAAATCTCCCGATTTAACTCACCAGCGCAAGGTGACAGCAGGTGACACTTTGCCTTTGATGACCTATCGCATTTATGACGATCCGTCCTATTATCTACAGGTTGCCAAAGTTAACGGTTTGGTGAATTTCCGCCGTTTAAAAACCAACACCGATTTGAGATTCCCACCACTGGAAAAAACGGAAATATGAGCGATCTAATTATTCCGGAAAATTCGCTCTACAATGTCGCCACCTTCAAGTTACTTTCTGAGGGTAAAGATATCACGGATAAATATGCTGTGCTGTCTTTGACGGTTAACCGAGAAGTTAACCGGATTCCTACAGCAAAAATTGTCCTGCGGGATGGTGGTGCTGCTGAAGAAACCTTTGAAGCGAGTGAGGGAGATGACCTGATTCCGGGTAAGGAGGTGGAAATTGCCATTGGTTACGATGGTAAGGACAAGAGGATGTTTAAGGGGCTAATTGTTAAACATGCAATCAAAGTTGCTGGGAATGGGGACTCCATGCTCATCCTCGATTGTAAAGATGTTGCCACAAAATTAAGCGTCGGTCGTCACAGTCGGTATTTTACTAAAGTCAAAGACAGCGATGCGATCGCACAAATTATCGGCAGCTATAGTGGTATCAGTTCGGATGTAGAAAGCACGAAAGGTGAGCATCCGGAAATTGTCCAATACTATGCAACCGATTGGGACTTTATTCTCTCGCGGGCGGAAATAAATGGGTTGATTGTTTTGGCGGAGGATGGGAAGCTGAAGGTAAAAGCTCCTAGTACCAGTGGTAGCCCCTTAGTCACCTTCACCTATGGCATTAACTTGCTGGAATTTGCCGCCGAAATGGATGCAAGAACCCAATATCAAGCAGTCACAGCACAAGCTTGGAACTATACCGATCAGACATTGCTGGAAGTTGAGGCAACTGAACCCACGGTGAATAAGCAGGGTAATTTATCAGGTAAGGTATTAGCAAATGCGATCGCGCCTCAAGCCTGGGAATTACGCCATAGTGGTCAGGTGGAAGAAGCAGAACTCAAAGCCTGGGCTGATGCCCAACTATTGAAAAGTCGGTTAGCCAAGATTCAGGGCAATATCAAGAGTGTTGGCTACCCCGATGCAAAGCTTGATACATTGATTGAACTCAAAGGGCTAAGTAGACGTTTTAATGGATTAGCCTACGTCTCTGGTGTGCGTCATGAGATGGTTGGTGGTGCATGGTATACATATATGCAACTTGGTGTAAGTCCTCAGTGGTTTTATCAAGTGACAGATATTGTCGAACGACCAGCATCAGGATTACTTCCCGGTGTGAACGGCTTGCAAATTGGGGTGGTGGTGCAGTTGCAGGATGACCCCAACGGAGAAGACCGCATTTTAGTTAAAACCCCGACAATTGACATGCAAAGCCAGGGGATTTGGTCACGGATTGCAACTTTAGATGCGGGAAATAATCGTGGTTCCTTCTTTCGTCCGGAAATTGGCGACGAGGTAATCCTAGGGTTCCTCAACGATGATCCCCGCGACCCGATTGTCTTGGGAATGTTGCATAGCAGCACCAAACCAGCACCTCTAAAAGCTGCCGACGAAAACAACCATAAGGGCTTTTTTACGCGATCGCAAATGAAGGTGAGCTTTGATGATGACAAGAAAATCATCACCCTAGAAACACCCGGAGGTAACAAAATTATCATCTCCGATGAGGATAAAGGGATTACCTTGAAAGACCAAAATGGTAATACTATGACTATGAATGATAGTGGTATCACCATCAAAAGTCCCAAAGATATTACCCTGGAGGCAACAGGTAAACTCACACTCAAAGCCACACAGGATACCAGTATTGAAGGGTTAAACGTGAAAATCAAAGCTAATGCTCAATTTAAAGCCGAAGGTAGTGCTGGAGCCGAAGTATCCACTAGTGCGATCGCAGTGTTGAAAGGCTCGTTAGTACAGATTAATTAAAAAAAATAATTAAAAAATAATTAAAGGATCAAAAATGGTAAAACCAGCCGCTCGTCTCACTGATATGCATGTCTGTCCAATGGTAACTGGCGTTGTCCCACATGTGGGAGGACCAATACTCAGCCCCGGAATCCCCACTGTCTTGATTGCGGGGATGCCAGCTGCTGTAGTCGGTGATACCTGCACCTGTACTGGACCACCAGATAGCATCATCCTGGGTTCCACAACTGTGCTGATTGGTGGTAAACCTGCTGCGCGGATGGGGGATACCACAGCTCACGGAGGCTCGATTGTTTTGGGAGCATTCAATGTGTTGATCGGAGGTTGAAATGGAAAACAATGACAAAGCCTTTTTAGGAACAGGTTGGGGATTTCCACCCACATTTAATAAAGCCTCTCGAACTGTGCAGCTAGTGAGTGCGGAGGACGATATCTGTGAGAGCTTGCAAATTCTCCTATCTACCAGTTTGGGAGAACGGGTGATGCAGCCAACCTATGGTTGCAATCTGCAAAATTTTCTCTTTGAACCCCTTAGCCCCACCATAACTAGTAGTATTAAAGAACAACTACGTACTTCTATTCTTTATCATGAACCTCGTATCCTGCTCAACGGCTTAGACTTAAGTCTGGATGAGCAATTACAGGGTCGTGTAAATCTCACCATCGATTACACAATTATTAATACAAATTCTCGGTTTAATTTGGTCTATCCCTTCTACCTGGAAGAAAGTACTGGTATCCTGCTTCCGGCTGCTAGTACGGGTGAAGTCCCAGTTAATCTGCAAGTAGGGAGCATTGCCAATGCTTAATTTTATTGGGAAACGCAAAGGAGCGCAGAGGTTGACGCAGAGAAACGCAAAGGTTTTCCCAAAAATTTCTGTCTTGCTTGACGTTTGTAAGTTGATAAATCCATGAATATACGCCGTGAACCACCAAAAAATCCATTAATCCGCGATGGTGTGAGCCAGGGTCAGCGACAACTTCCATCTCTGTCACCTGATTTCGTGAAAATTGACGAGGGAGATTTGGCTGATTTTTTGATTTTTGCTCACAAACTGAGCGAACGAGTTAGTTATTACAAAGATGACAATATAAAAGATGGTAATTGGCAGGAATTTTTTACTAACAGTACATCTGTGCAGATCGCCTTAATTAGTAAGACCCGTGCGGAAAGGGTCAAGGACGAGTATAGGACGAATTTGGATAATTTCCTCAAAAATCGAGATAATAAGACTCTGAAGCCGATATTGTCTGGCTGGCGTGACGTTTTGCTGCGTATTCAAAAGTGGTATGAGAATTTAGAAGATTATACTCCCCTCAAGTCTATGATTAGAGGATTGGTGCAGACTAATTTGAGGGAAACTCTTAAGCGGATGCAGTCCTTTGAGCTAGTTGCTCAGGAATCGTCAACAAAGTTCTATGAGGATTTTGCTCAGGTATTTGATCTCCAAATTAGCTTCGATTTAGAGGCTGCTCAGATACTTTTAAAGGGTACAGTGCTGGAAGCACGAGCAGAATTAGACGTTGTATTTCAGACACTGTTTCAAAATTACCGTCAGATTATCCAACTGGCTCCCAAATATCTCCGTGACAGTTTAGAGAAACGACAGGATCATCCGCCGCACTTATCTTTATATTTTGCCTTTTGGGAGGTAATGCAACCAGCCAGAGATGACCTGAATCGCATGACCCAGAGGCATCTTGACTTTTTCTACCGTCATGTGCTTCAATTACGCGATCGCATTGCTGAACCAGACCATGTTTATTTGATCTTTGAATTGGCTAAATCGCAGACAGAATATAAGTTAGGTGCAGATACTCGCTTATTGGCTGGTAAGGATGCTAGTGGTGTTGAGTTATTTTATCAACTGGATGCTGAAACTGTTCTCCACAAAGCCCAAATAGCTAGCTTGAAAGGGTTATTTTTGGACTCACAAGAAATTGCCACTGGTGAGGAACCAAGCAATCTTCTTGGTTTGTATTACTCACCCCAGGTTAATTCTTTTGATGGTGAAGGTGGAGATTTTCCCAAAGAACAAATAGTTAAAGCATGGTTGCCTTTTGGAAATCAGACGCGCAAACCTGCTCAATTAGGATTAGCGATCGCTTCCCAGATTTTTTAC
>NZ_NTFS01000018.1 GCF_002289455.1 Brunnivagina elsteri CCALA 953 | reverse complement strand
TATTAACTCCCCGCTTAAAACTCCTGATTTCCCCACTTGCTTTTTAAAATCAAGAACAAGTTTCAATTAAGTTCATGAAGACTTGGTATAGACACCGTAAATATATCAGGCGTTGATTTCACTGTTTATTTTGATTTTGCTATGTTTACCAAAGACTAATAAATTGCTGATTTCTACGGTTGCGATATTGCGTTATATTTTTTCATCAATTGATTAGTGACTTTAGGTAATCAAAATTTTATGTCCCCCAGAAAAGAGGTAACTATGGCTCAAGAAACAGCGCAAGTAAACACAATGACCCTTCCAACCTCCGTGACTCCGCGAGGTGTAGCAGCCACAGAGTTGCGTCCTTGGGGTTCCTTTACCATTTTGGAAGAAGGACGTGGCTACAAGATTAAACGCATTGAAGTCAAGCCAGGGCATCGTCTCAGCTTACAAATGCACCATCACCGCAGCGAGCATTGGATTGTGGTTTCCGGTACTGCTAAGGTTGTTTGTGGCGATGCAGAAGTGCTACTTAGCAATAACCAATCAACCTATGTTCCCCAATGCACAGCACACCGTTTAGAGAATCCTGGTGTCATTCCCCTTGTTTTGATTGAAGTACAAAATGGGGAATACTTGGGCGAAGACGATATTATTCGCTTCCAAGATGATTATTCTCGTATGGGGAAAGGGGAAAATAACTCCTAATTCCTGAATTCTAGACGACCCGGTGGGTCGTCTCTACCTGTGTTGTGTAATTTAATTTTTATAATTTATAATTTTTGTTTGCGAAATAATAGCGATCGCGCATTTTAATGTTTAAGATAGTATTTTAACTTTCCTATTTTGAAGAAGAAATTATTTTTGCCTTTTTCCCATGATTAATTTGAGTCCAACAGCTACTACAGAAATCAAGCGAATGCAGTCAAAGCGTCAGGAAGCAAACATTTGGCTTCGTTTAGCGGTTCAGTCTGGCGGTTGTTTTGGTTTGTTTTACGACATGTCATTTGCCAAGAATCTTGCGGACTCAGAACAAACTTTCAACTGCAACGACATTCAAATTGCGATCGATACTGGAAGCTTAAATTATCTCAATGGGCTAACCCTCGATTATTCCGAAGACCTAGTTGGTGGGGCGTTTCGCTTTCACAATCCCCAAGCCACCTCCACTTGTGGCTGCGGAAATTCGTTTTCGATAGATGGTTAATGGACATTGAGCATTGAAAAAATTTTTAATCTCTTAATCCTCGATTCCAAATTACCCAAATAAAAAATAGTTTGCATAAAACTCTTGGAAAAGATATAATCAGGATTTGTTAAAACTTAGACCATTAAACAGCTTCACTCGCTGTAACTCATGCCAACAATACAGCAGCTTATTAGAACCGAACGCGAAAACGCGCGTCAGAAAACCAAGTCGCCAGCCCTGAAACAATGCCCGCAACGCCGGGGAGTTTGTACCAGGGTATATACGACTACTCCTAAAAAACCTAACTCCGCGCTTCGTAAAGTAGCACGGGTACGTCTAACTTCTGGCTTTGAAGTCACAGCTTACATTCCCGGTATTGGTCACAACTTACAGGAACACTCAGTTGTCATGATTCGTGGTGGTCGGGTTAAGGACTTGCCAGGTGTGAGATACCACATTATTCGCGGCACATTAGATACTGCCGGAGTCAAAGACCGCAAGCAGGGTCGTTCAAAATATGGAACTAAACGTCCCAAACCAGCAAAGAGCTAGAACGCAACCGATTTTAGCAAATACATTTTTGTATTTGTAGCTGATGGGGATAGCTTGCTCAAACTGTGCGGAGGGGCATCTCGTGCAGTCTAAACAAAGCTCAGTTAATGTCCAACGGGATACCGGGAGTCGCTGAGAAGCCTACACTGTAGTGCTTGTAAGCAGTGTAGGAATATGTCACTGTCGCCTTGCTTGTCTGAATTGAAGACAGCAAATTATTGAAGTCAGCGTCGCTGCAACTGTAGTCAGAAGTTGAAACCAGAAGTATTGAATTAACGGCAACTGCCACTAATTATAAAACTTCCAAGGTAATATTCTAGATAGTCTCGTTGCTTTCATCGGAAATTTAAGGGTTAAATATGTCTCGTCGTGGTGTTATTCAAAGGCGACCAGTTCCGCCTGACTCCGTATACAATAGCCGTTTGGTTAGCATGATTATTCGCCGGATTATGCGTCACGGTAAGAAATCTCTAGCTGCGCGGATTGTTTACGATGCAATGAAAACAATTGGAGAGCGCACTGGTGGCGACCCCCTCGAAACATTTGAAAGAGCAGTACGGAATGCCACTCCATTGGTTGAGGTTAAGGCACGACGAGTAGGTGGTGCGACCTACCAGGTGCCAATGGAAGTGCGTAATGAACGCGGTACAACCCTCGCATTACGCTGGTTAGTACAGTATTCTCGCCAACGTGCTGGTCGGACAATGGCAGGTAGACTCGCCAACGAGTTGATGGATGCTGCTAACGAAAGTGGAAGCGCAATTAAAAAGCGTGAAGAAACACACCGGATGGCAGAAGCAAACAAAGCCTTCGCCCATTACCGTTATTAAGCTGGCTGTACTCCTAGCTCGAAAGATAGAGTTTTATCGTCTCTTTGAATTGATAACCGACATATCGCACTGGCTGAATTGCGGTATGCCGGATTTACAAAAAAGTCGGTTTTCCGTAAAAGGATAAAAACTTAACAAAGTGTAATATGCAAGATATCATGGGCGAAAAATATAGGAGGCAGCCGTGGCACGTACCACCCCGCTAGAGAAAGTACGCAATATTGGGATTGCGGCACATATAGACGCGGGTAAAACGACAACAACGGAGAGAATATTATTTTATTCTGGGATAATTCATAAAATTGGTGAAGTACATCAAGGTACTGCCGTTACCGACTGGATGGAACAGGAGCGGGAACGGGGTATTACGATCACAGCTGCGGCGATTAGCACCACCTGGAAAAATCATCAAATTAACATTATCGATACTCCCGGTCACGTAGACTTTACAATTGAAGTTGAACGTTCGATGCGGGTATTAGACGGTGTAATTACTGTTTTGTGTTCGGTAGGTGGCGTACAGCCCCAAACCGAAACTGTATGGAGACAGGCTGACCGTTACAAAGTACCCCGGATTGTTTTTGTAAACAAAATGGATCGTACTGGTGCAAACTTTTATAAGGTTTACGAACAGGTCCGCGATCGCCTTCGTACAAATGCGATTCCCATTCAGTTGCCCATTGGAGCCGAAACAGAATTTTTAGGCTTAGTTGACTTGGTAAAGATGCGTGCATACATCTATACCAACGATAAAGGTACTGATATTCAAGAACAAGACATCCCCGCAGATATGCAGGAAGTCGCAGCAGAATACCGCACCAAGCTGATTGAAGCGGTATCGGAAACCAGCGACGACCTGATGAACAAGTACTTTGAAGGTCAAGCACTTACTGAAGAGGAAATTCATACAGCACTACGTAAAAGTACTGTATCGGGCAGAATTGTGCCCATGCTTTGCGGTTCAGCCTTCAAGAATAAAGGCATACAACTGCTGCTTGACGCAGTTGTTGATTATTTGCCATCCCCCTTAGAAGTCCCAGCAATCCAAGGTCTCCTGCTAAACGGTGATACCGTTGAACGTCATGCGGACGACAACGAACCACTATCAGCACTTGCGTTCAAGATTATGGCTGACCCTTATGGTCGCCTCACGTTTGTTCGCGTTTATTCTGGCATATTGAAAAAAGGTAGTTACGTTCTCAATGCGACAAAAGGCAAGAAAGAACGTATTTCCCGGCTGGTGATATTAAAAGCAGATGAGCGACAAGATGTTGATGAACTGCGGGCTGGGGATTTGGGGGCAGCATTAGGGCTAAAAGACACACTAACTGGTGATACAATTACTGATGAGAACTCGCCAGTAATCCTAGAATCGCTGTTTATTCCAGAGCCGGTAATCTCGGTTGCGGTAGAACCAAAAACCAAGAATGACATGGACAAGCTGTCCAAAGCTCTACAATCACTATCGGAAGAAGACCCAACCTTCCGCGTCAGTATTGACCCGGAAACCAACCAGACCGTAATTGCCGGAATGGGAGAACTACACCTGGAAATTCTTGTAGACCGGATGTTGCGCGAGTTTAAAGTAGAAGCTAATGTGGGTGCGCCACAAGTCGCTTACCGAGAAACAATCCGCAAAGCCGTTACCAAGATAGAAGGGAAATTCATTCGTCAGAGCGGTGGAAAAGGTCAGTATGGTCACGTAGTCATTGACCTCCAACCAGGAGAACCAGGAAGCGGTTTTGAATTTGTCTCCAAAATTGTTGGTGGAACTATACCTAAAGAGTACGTTGGACCAGCAGAAGCGGGGATGAAAGAAAGTTGCGAATCTGGCGTAATTGCAGGCTATCCCCTGATCGATGTCAAAGCGACTCTGGTTGATGGGTCTTACCATGATGTAGACTCTTCAGAAATGGCTTTTAAAATCGCTGGTTCAATGGCGATGAAAGAAGCTGTGATGAAAGCTTCGCCCGTACTATTAGAACCCATGATGAAAGTTGAGGTAGAAGTACCTGAAGACTACCTTGGGGACGTAATGGGTGACCTCAACTCCCGTCGAGGACAAATCGAAGGAATGGGGTCAGAAGAGGGTCTTGCGAAGGTAACTGCTAAAGTCCCATTAGCAGAAATGTTTGGCTACGCTACTGACATTCGGTCAAAAACCCAAGGTCGTGGTATCTTCTCGATGGAGTTTAGCCGTTACGAAGAGGTGCCTCGCAACGTCGCAGAGGCAATCATCGCTAAAAACAAAGGGACCGCATAACTAAAAAAGGAAAGGAAACAAGTATTCATGGCACGCGCAAAGTTTGAACGGAATAAACCCCACGTTAATATCGGTACAATTGGTCACGTTGACCACGGTAAAACCACGCTAACAGCTGCAATTACAATGACCCTGGCAGCAATGGGGGGAGCGGTGGCAAAGGCTTATGACCAAATCGATGCAGCACCCGAAGAGCGGCAACGTGGGATTACGATTAACACTGCTCACGTGGAGTACGAAACTGAAAATCGTCATTATGCCCACGTAGACTGTCCTGGACACGCCGATTATGTGAAAAACATGATTACAGGTGCGGCACAAATGGACGGAGGCATTTTAGTTTGCTCTGCTGCTGACGGTCCAATGCCCCAAACCCGCGAACATATTTTGTTAGCGAAACAGGTTGGTGTACCTAGCCTCGTTGTTTTCTTGAATAAAGAAGACATGGTGGACGACGAAGAGCTTTTGGAACTCGTAGAATTAGAAGTGCGCGAGCTGCTTTCCAGCTATGATTTCCCTGGTGATGACATCCCCATCGTTAAAGGTTCTGGTCTGCAAGCATTGGAAAAAATGACTGCTGCTCCTAAAACAAAGCGTGGTGAAGACAAGTGGGTAGATAAAATCTACGAATTGATGGATGCTGTAGATTCTTACATTCCTACCCCCGAACGCGATATTGACAAACCTTTCTTGATGGCTGTAGAAGACGTTTTCTCCATCTCCGGTCGTGGTACAGTCGCAACCGGACGGATCGAACGTGGAAAAGTTAAAGTTGGTGATAACGTTGAGTTGGTAGGGATTAAAGATACCCGTGCTACTACCGTAACTGGGATCGAGATGTTCAAGAAGAGTCTCGAAGAAGGTATGGCTGGTGACAATGCAGGTCTTTTACTTCGCGGTTTGAAAAAGGAAGAAATCGAGCGTGGAATGGTGCTGGCTAAGGCTGGTTCCATAACTCCTCACACCGAATTTGAAGGCGAAGTGTACGTTTTGACCGAGAAAGAAGGTGGTCGTAAGACTCCTTTCTTTGCAGGTTATCGTCCCCAGTTTTATGTGCGTACAACCGACGTAACTGGTACTATCGATGCCTTCACTTCCGATGATGGTAGTGCAGCCGAAATGGTAATGCCTGGAGACCGCATCAAAATGACTGTGAAATTAATCAATGCGATCGCAATCGAACAAGGTATGCGTTTCGCAATTCGTGAAGGTGGTCGTACCATCGGTGCTGGTGTTGTTTCCAAGATTATTAAATAACACTTTGCACCTTCGTTAAAAAGGAGCGGGGATGATATAATACGTCTCTGCTCTTTTTATGTCCCCAAATCGCATTTTGGATTCTAGATTCTGGCATAAATCCAGAATCCAAAATCCAAAATCTAACATCTGTAGAACCAGGAAAATTTGAGATGGCAACGCTACAACAGCAAAAAATCAGAATTCGTTTGCAAGCTTTTGACCGACGCTTATTAGACACCTCTTGCGAAAAGATTGTAGACACCGCTAACCGCACAAATGCGACAG
The DNA here is from genome assembly GCF_002289455.1 of Brunnivagina elsteri CCALA 953. Taxonomy (GTDB): domain Bacteria; phylum Cyanobacteriota; class Cyanobacteriia; order Cyanobacteriales; family Nostocaceae; genus Brunnivagina; species Brunnivagina elsteri. The sequence goes on along the minus strand of NZ_NTFS01000018.1, from coordinate 27,537 downwards.
CAATTGGTCCGATTCCTCTACCAACCAAACGCAAAATTTATTGTGTATTGCGATCGCCCCACGTTGATAAAGATTCTCGCGAACACTTTGAAACCCGTACTCACCGTCGCATTATCGATATTTATCAACCCTCTTCTAAAACAATCGACGCGCTAATGAAGCTAGATTTGCCATCAGGTGTTGATATTGAAGTTAAGTTGTAATTCGTTAGAAGTTAGGAGTTAGGAGTTATATAGTTAGAAAATAGAGACGACCTGATGGGTCGTTTGTACAGGAATTAAGAGTTATTAGACTTTTAACTGCTACTTTTAATAACTTTAGTATTAGCTACTACTCAGTAATAAATAATGATTAACAATACATAGTGTGAATTATTACAAGACCCTGAGAAATATTTCTCAGGGCTTTTTCATTGCAGCAGAACAAAATGATAAAATTGAAAAGGAATACGGAAAGATTAAAGACTTATACCTAATTAAAGATTAAATTTATACCAAAGTAAAAATGGCTTCATCTAAAATAGCAGTTTGCGAGCTACCTTTATTCCCGTTGCCGGAAGTAGTTTTGTTTCCCACAAGACCTTTACCCCTGCATATTTTCGAGTATCGTTACCGAATCATGATGAATACGGTTTTGGAGAGCGATCGCAGGTTTGGAGTGTTGATGATCGATCCAGTTAAAGGCAAAATAGCAGATGTTGGCTGTTGTGCGGAAATAGTTCACCATCAGCGCCTACCCGATGACCGGATGCATGTAGTAACATTAGGACAGCAAAGGTTTCGAGTTCTGGAATACGTTCGTGAAAAGCCTTACCGAGTTGGCTTGGTTGAGTGGATAGAAGACGAGCCACCAACTAAGGATTTAGAGCCGATAGCAACAGATGTTGAACAACTTTTACGAGATGTTGTCCGTTTATCTGCCAAGCTAACCGACAAGAGTATTGAATTACCTGAAGATTTACCAAATTTAGCAGTGGAATTATCTTACTGGGTTGCACATAATTTACATGGTGTACCCCTCGAACAGCAAGCATTATTAGAAATGCGTAGTACTGCTACACGTTTAGAACGGGAAGCGGAAATTTTGACATCAACTCGTAATCATCTCGCTGCCCGTACTGTTCTCAAGGACACCTTTAATCAAAAGTTATAATTGGTTAGTGGTTAGTGGTTAGTGGTTAGAGAACTCCACATAAAGAAATGCTCTTCGGTGATTCTGTAGCAAGCTACAGCATGACAACACAGGATCATTTTTTATTTTGTGGCTTACTCTTAGTGGTTAGTGGTTAATGGTGAATTAATTGATTTTTTAGTTCAGAACAAAAAACAACTAACTCAAAACTCCTAACTATTAACTAAATTACATCGGTTGACAAAACGTTATAGCTACCAAAAATTTTGAGGACTTCGGTGTAGGTTAACAATTCTGTTAGTGCCGATTGTAGTAGTGGTTCCTTAAAATTTGCTTCAATATCAATAAAAAACAAATACTCCCCTAAAGAACGCTTAGTTGGACGTGACTCAATTCGACTTAGATTAATTCCTAAGTGCGCGAATACTTGCAGTGTTTTTGCTAATGCACCAGGAACGTTAGCGGCAACGCTGAATGCTAAGGAAGTGTGACTGGCATCTGATTGGGATATTAAAGACTGTTCTTCTAAATTTTTGTTTTGGCTAACTTTGTTTTGACTAATTTTGTTTTGACTAACCACCCAAAAGCGAGTAAAGTTTTCAGGACGGTCATTTATGCCGCTAGCCAATGTTGGTAAATTATAAAGCTGTGCTGCCCTTTCTGAAGAGATAGCAGCCGCACTTAAATCTGTTTCCAGCCTTTCTAATGCTTCAGTTGTCGAATTAGTTGCCATTAATTGTACATTAGGAAGAAAACGTTCCAACCATCCCTGACATTGTGCCAAAGCTTGCGGATGCGAGTATACGATTTTGATATTCCCTAAATCGGTAGCACAGGAAATGAGTACGTGAACAATGGGCATAACCAAAGCCAAACGAATTTGCAAATTATCTAGCTGCCACATAGCATCCATTGTCATTGTGACGCTACCTTCAATCGAATTTTCAGCAGGAACCACAGCTAATTGTACCTTTCCCTCTGCAACTGCTCTGATTGATTGGGCAATACTCGGATAAGGACACAGAATAGCTTGCTCTCTTGTTGTTTTTGTCAACCAATTTACATAAAAAAGGGCTGCTTGTTCGCTATGGTTTCCTGATGGTCCTAAATGTGCAATTGATAGATTCATATATTTTTGCCTAAATTAAAAACTTAATTCATAAATTTAGCTTAGATGTTCTGATACACTATTTTTAATCCATATTTTACTTGGATTTTAGCTGTGTCGATTTTGACTGTATAGTGCTGTTAATACTTATTCTATTGATAGTAATTTAATTATAAAATTTTATTACTAAAAGTTGATTAAATTCCAGTAATAATGTTTTCTAATTTTTATAAAGTGCGGATATGGCTTGATCTATTTTTTTGCTTGTAGGGAAAAGAAGATTTTGAGCCACAAACATACAGTCAAAAATATTAAAATATTAAACAGGTAATTTAATAATTTCATGGCTACCACCTTTAACGCCTTACAATCGGTAGAAATGACTGTTCCAGAGCAGCCAATTCACATTCAGCATTATCTTCGCCAACCCCAGCGCTTAGTTTATGCTCTTGTTGAAACTGACAGAATTAAGCAGCTTTCGGAAGAAGTGTTTCGCCTGAAAATGCGTCCACTTACTTTTATTTCCATCAGCATTCAACCGACAGTTGATATGAGGGTTTGGGCAGAACCAAGTGGAGTTATTAGACTACAATCTATAGCTTGTGAAATATTGGGTTTTGAATATATTAACCAACGCTTTAGTCTCAATTTAGAAGGATATTTATCCCTAGAAGAAAATTTATCCGTAACAAACTTGAAAGGGAGGGCTGACTTACAGGTAACAATAGATTTACCTGCACCATTCTGCTTCACTCCGAAAGCAATTTTGGAAACGGCTGGTAATGGTTTGCTTAAAAGTGTCTTATTAACAATTAAACAAAGATTATTATATCAATTACTAGCAGACTATAGCCGTTGGGTAGAGTCACAGACTAAAAATGTGCAAACTACTGGTATAACAACTAATGGCAATTGTCAAGAATTGCCAATACTAAATATCGAATAGGATTCAGGGTTGATTTGGATGCGGAGATATGTTGAGCGATCGCGCATTAAATTTACATCCGAATACCTGGGCAAAATACCCTAGAGTTTTTCGTGAAGTATGTCTCCCCGGAAACTTCTCTCCGCACCACAATACTTTTAAAAGATTTTCAGCTTATCAAGCCTTGGGTAAGTTTAAGATACATTGGATTTTGCCCAATCCCTAATTTTGACAGGGGCTGAAGGATTTGCGATGTAAGCGTGAAACTCCATGCTCCTGTAATGCTGCTAAATGACGTTGGCTGCCGTAACCTTTATTACGTGCTAAATCGTACATAGGATAATTAACAGCTAGTCGCAATATCAAATCATCACGCCATACTTTTGCAAGAATACTTGCTGCTGCGATCGCAAGAGATAGAGAATCACCCTTAACAATTGTTTGCTGTGACATTGGTAAACCAGTAACAAGCTGATTTCCATCAATTAAACAAAGTGTGGGCTGTACTGAAAGTTTGAGTACAGCCCGTTTCATTGCTAATAAAGATGCCTGCAAGATGTTTAGTTGGTCAATTTCAGCAGTTGAAGCAAAACCAATTCTCCAATCGCAAGCTAGCGTAGCAATCTGGCGAGCTAGCTGATTTCGGCGCGATGGCGACAATTTTTTACTGTCATTGATTCCTGCTGTCATCAGGGAAAGCAAAGCACTTTGCGGCAATACAACTGCTGCTGCAACTACAGGACCAAATAATGCCCCTCGTCCAACTTCATCAACACCTGCAATTATTCCTTGTGTATTCCACAAAGTAGATAATTCTAACCAGTGTGATTCAGTTGGAAATAGAGGTAATTCAACAACAGTTGTTTGCCTTTTTTTAACCATAACGACTATTGGATGCCAACATCAATCATCTCCAGCAGAGGAACGACGACGACGACGACGATTGGGTGTTCCACTTGCTTCGCTGTCATCGATCGCATTAAAAGTTTCTTCTTGTTGCGGAATTGGTTGGACTTCAATTTCGGCTTCAATTTCGACTTCAATTGGTTCCTCATCATCAATTTCTATTAAAGGTTCAGGTTCAGGTTCCCTAGAAAATTTGACTGGGGCAGGTATTGGTAAAGTTGAGATAGATGCAGATGTTTCTTGTGGTTCCGGAGGTTCTGAGGAAGAAGTTTGACCTGGTAAGGTGACGTTAATAATAACCGATTTAGGACTTTTGACTTCCCGATTTAAGCGGATTAATGGCGAAACTCCCATCAATGCGTAGACATCCTGTTCGTCTGTGGTCATTTCTACCGAAACAATTTCCGGTGGTTCGACGACTGGCTTGATTGGCTCAAGCTTTGTTTTCGTACGGTTGTCGTAGATTGTTGCTTTTGGAGCATCAATGCGATCGCCCCAAGGTGATTTACTAACACCCAAGGTTGGTAGTTCTGTCACTCCTCCCATTTCGGTATCCGTATCATCATCGAAGTCGGAATCTTTTACAAACGATACGGGGGTTCCCGCTACCCGTTGTTCTTCTTTTAGTGTGCCTCCGTTTATACCTCCAATTCGCTGGCGACGACGGACACGACGATTTTTATCGCCTAATTCTTGATAGCTGGGATGGTTGACAAGACTTAAAGAATTAAACTCTGGTTCGGCAGCAGTATCAAACCCTTCATTATAGGAGTCGTAGTTTTCCCGTGGATAGTTTTCCCGTGGTTCGCTGTTGATGCGGGCAACTGGCATCCTAGTTTCACGCGGTTGCGGCATTGGTGATGGCGAGACGAAACGTTCGGGTATTTCTACTGGGGAGGGAGCATTGCGGCTTTCTCCTTCTCCAGGCAAATTCACGATATGTCCTAAACCACCACATGTCTGGCAAGTTTGACCGAATAACTCGTAAATATTTTGACCTTGGCGTTTACGTGTAAGTTCGACTAAACCTAATTCGGTTAACTGGGCAATCTGAGGACGTGCTTTGTCGGCTTTTAGGGCTTTATTAAAGTGCTCGAGAACCTGTAACTGGTCGCGTCGCGATTCCATATCAATGAAATCGACTACAATCACACCCGCAATATTACGCAAACGCAATTGACGGGCTATCTCGGTTGCGGCTTCGCAGTTTGTCCAGAGTACAGTTTCCCTCGCGGTTGCGGAGCGGGTAAAGGAACCGGAGTTGACATCAATTACTGTTAATGCTTCGGTCGGTTCGATAATGATATAACCACCGGAAGGTAAATCGACTCTCGGTTTGAGAGCTTCTTTAATGGCGGCACTGATGCGGAAGTACTCGAGTATGGGAGTGCGATCGCGATGGTGGTCAATCAATAATCCTTGTGGTGTTTGTCCTCCACTCCAGTTCTGCAAGTACTGCTTGACTCGCTTCAATCCGGTACTAGAATCAACGACAATTCGGTTGACATCTGCACCGTACATATCTCGAAGAACACGCTGAATAAAGTCGTCATCGCGGTTGAGCAATGCTGGGGCACGGGTTGACTGTGCTTCTTGCTGAATTACTTCCCACTGCTTTTGTAAAACTTCTAAGTCTTCAATAATTGCTTCTTCAGGTTTGCCTTCGGCTTCGGTACGAACAAGTAAACCCATTCCCGCAGGTTTAATTAAAATCGCTAGTGCCCGTAAACGGTTGCGCTCGTTCTCGTTTTTGATCCGACGGGATAAATTGACACCTCTACCGTAGGGCATCAAAACAACGTAACGACCCGGTAAGGTAATGTTACCTGTTAATCTTGGTCCCTTGCTGCCTGTCGGCTCCTTCATTACCTGCACCAAAACTTTCTGTTGTGGTGTTAATAATTCAGTAATTGCCGCAGCACTGCGTTTTAATCGTAACGGTCCTAAATCAGTAACGTGAATAAAACCATTACGTTCGGGGTCGCCGATATTTACGAACGCAGCATCAATACCAGGTAAAACGTTTTCGACAACACCTAAGTAAATATCACCAATTTGGTGATGTCCCGTAGCAACTACGAGTTCTTGTATTTGGTCTTCAGAAAAGACCGCAGCAATTTGATGCTGCTCGGCAATGATAATTTGTTTTGGCATTCAATTTCCTTAAAAATTGGCAGCGCAATCGATTCTGGAGGTTGGTTATCCATCTTTCCCTCTACTTCGATGTTTTGCTGCTAGTAATAACAAGTGCTTGTCTCAAGTTATATGGGGGAAGCTATCGACACAACGGCAAGCGCATTTGCTCGCAAGGAGCATCGTCTAACTACGCTTAATTACACCTACGTTCCAGAACGGCTGCATAAAGTTTTAAGCAATAATAATCATCTACTCGTGGTTATTTTTGCTGCAATGCTGTATCTAAAATAGTCTCAGTAAAAAGTTCTGTTCGTTGCAAAAAGCAGAAGCTTGTCCTTTCGGATAAGTGGTTTTGAGAACGTTTCAGAGCCAAAAGCTTGTTATGGTGGTGGCAGGCTGTGATGACAGACTAAAGTCACCAAACAATACAAACTAATTCTTTCTTTCTTTCTTTGTTCCCAGGATTGCTCCTTAGGCACATTAAATCGATAATATCCAGTCTGCAAAGTCGGAAGAAACCGGAGTCGGTAGCTGTCTTTTCGCTTTAGACTAGCTTAAACTCTACGGAAAGGATTACAGCAAAGCGGCAATCATTTTACTGTACCCGCAGGTTGGACTACAGTCACTGCCTCGTTTACAGAAATTTTCACACCCGATAAGATGAGGTATTAGTAAAAATACTTATAGAACTCATAAAACCTCGCGGGATGCGGGAAACTTAAGTCACTTTTAGTGCTTCCTAGGGAAGCGACACGAGTGATTTTAACTACAGTATTTTTTATGCTGGTTTTTAAATGGATATAATCCCAGGAACCCTTACGGGTTCGCCACTTTGGCGGGACGGAAACCGACACCGCCAAGTGGACTCACCAGCAAACCTGTTTAAGTCCCCTCGCTCAACACAGTTAAGATGTCTTGGCTCAAACCAACACTATTAACAAGATAGTTTGAAGATAGTCCGAACTAGGGAAACATTCGGAAGTTCGTACCAAACTGTGTCTTAGTGAGCTAGTCAAACACGTAAGCCCTGTTACTTACAAGCTCAGTCCCTTTAGGGCTGAGTTATTGACCAAGTGTGGATTCGACATTCAGCAATTGTTTTAAAAAGATATAGCGAGAATTGCTGACGGAGCGTAATTTAGCTTACTGATTCATAAAAATAGCTGTAAGCGAGAGAGTGCTATCTAATCTACACGGCTGATATCCGGGAAAAATCCTAGAAATTACACTCTGAAATCTTTGCTCTTCTGCCCTGAATATTAGGGTTAATGAATCAGTTCGCTCAATGCATCGCCAGAAAATTTCTCTTCATCCCATTCTAACGCAACCTTGCAAAAAATCAATTCCTTCATCTCAAATTTAGATGACAACAAATTGAGCCGTTGCCTTCTTTTAGTTTAATCCCGCAAAATCAGAGTACATCGATGTACATGCAGGAGTTGGAATTCACCGCCTGTGATTTCTTCTAGCATAAACAGGATTTGTTCGGGACGCAACAGAGTACCATCGTTACGACAGCTACCCATATATCGCAGTTTGACTGCATAATCGACAATGCTTGTTGAATTTTCGACTAATTCTAATTCAAACAGGCGATCGCGTAGGTTAACTGAGTGGGTTTTTCCAGATTTGGTTGTTTGTTCGCACCAAATTTCCGGTTTTGCTTTGATTGTATCAATCCAAAGCTGCCACTGTGTCGAGGGTATTTGCTCGGTTACGGCGATGGTAATCTCATATTCGGCAGCTTCGAGAACCTGGGTTGCGGCAGGTGCTTTCAAATCGAGTTCTACCACATTATAGATTGGGATATCGTCAGGTAGTGCTTTTACAAGTTGTGTGCGGAAATTTTCGACATCAACAATTTGTGTTAGCTCAAAATCGACGACTTCACCGCTACTGGTTGCACCTAATGGTAGGGCATTTGCTAAACATATGCGGGGATTGGGATGGAATCCACCTGTAAATGCAATTGGTAATCCTGCCCGTCGCACGACGCGATCGAATAACCGCATGATGTCCAAGTGTCCAATCAATGACATATCTCCAAGTTTACCAAACCAAATCCGCAAACGCTGAACTTTGTTGGTATTGGGGACAAAATCACCTGCAAATTTGGGAATGGGAAGGGCTTCGATGACGATATTATGACCGAAGTCAGTTCCACAAACACCACAGTGAGAACATCCTTCAAAGGAACAATCGGGAATTGTTGCGGCTTCCAGGGCACGTTGTAAGTCTTCTTGGAGCCATTTTTTCTCTATCCCGGTGTCGATGTGGTCCCAGGGGAGGGGATAATTGAGGGAGTGGGGGAGTAGGGAATTGGGAATATTTTGCTTTTCCGCATTTTCTCCAACTGTTTGCCCATCGCTAAATAAATTCCACTCACCATTTTCGACTTGGCGATATTTGAATGATAAACCGGCTTCGGTAATGGCTTGTTCCCAGGCAGCAAAAGCTTTATCTGCGCTTTCATACCAAGAATCCATACCAGCACCTAGTTCCCAGGCTCTTTTGACTACTGTACCGAGAGTGCGATCGCCCCGTCCGATAAAGTCTTCCATTGCGGAAATCCGAACGTCGGTGTAGTTGACTTTTACCCCGCGTAGGTTGCGGAATTCTCGACGCAATAATTTTTGCTTGCGTTCAAATTCGCCTGTGGCTACGGAATGCCATTGAAATGGGGTATGGGGTTTGGGGGTAAAGTTAGAAATTGTTAAGTTAAAGTTTAACGGCTTTCTACCTCTGCCTCGACATTCCCGTTGCAACCAAGCGACTGTTTCCACGATTCCCAAAACATCAATGTCGGTTTCGCCAGGTAAACCAATCATGAAGTAAAGCTTGATTTTGTCCCAGCCTTGTTCCCAAGCTGTTTTGACTCCGCGTAATAATTCTTCGTTGGTTAAACCCTTATTGACAATATCGCGCATCCGTTGCGTTCCGGCTTCTGGGGCAAAGGTTAAACTACCTTGTCGCGTTCCACCCAATATGTTGGCAATATTTTCGTCAAACCGATCTACCCTTTGGCTGGGCAACGAAAGCGATATATTTTCATCTTTTAAGCGGTTTTTGATTTCCATTCCTACTGCTGGTAGGGCTAGATAATCGGAGCAGGATAGGGATAGTAAGGAAAACTCGTTATAACCAGTGTCCCTCATTCCCTTGGTGATGGCTTCCACAACCTTTTCGGGTTCGACATCGCGGGCTGGACGGGTAAGCATTCCTGGTTGGCAGAAACGACATCCCCTGGTACAACCACGACGAATCTCTATTGTCAAGCGGTCGTGGACAGTTTCAACGTAGGGAACAAGTCCGATTGAGTATGCTGGAATTGGAGTTGCGACTCGGCGTAAAATTCGTTTGGGTACATCGGTACGGTTTGGGTGAACCGAGCCATTTGGGGCTAAGTTGTAGAATCTGGGTACGTAAACACCAGGTATTTGTGCCAAGTCGAGTAATAACTCTTCGCGACTCAAACAATTGGTCTTACCTTCTTCCAGAACTAAACCGATTTCCGGTAAAAGTTCTTCGCCGTCACCCAAGGCGATAAAATCGAAGAAGTCACTGTATGGTTCGGGATTTGATGTTGCTGTTTGACCACCTGCAAAAATCAGGGGGTAATTGCCAGCGTCGCGTTCTTCCCCGATGAGGGGAATGCCTGCCAAATCCAGCATTTCCAGGATATTTGTTGCCCCTAGCTCATAACTGAGACTAAAGCCTAAAATATCAAATTCACGTAGCGATCGCTTGGACTCGACTGCAAACAATGGTGTTTCGGTTGTCCGTAATTTGCTTGCTAAGTCAGGTGCTGGTAAATAAGCGCGATCGCACAATTGTCTGGGTTGGGCATTCAGGATATTATAGAGGATGATATGCCCTAAGTTTGATGCACCAACTTCATAAATTTCTGGATAGGTTAGTACCCAGCGAACCTCAGCTTGGTGCCAAGGTTTATGAATTGAGCCAAGTTCGTTGCCTAAGTAACGTCCTGGCTTGAGAATATCCGGTGTGATTAATTCTTTTACTGCAACTGCCACGTCTCGCTATCTTCTAGCTAATTTAAAAGTTAGGGCGCTCCACATCCAACTTAGCATTTATTCGGGGTGTTGAGATATCTCAAGTTATCCCTTTGATACTGGATTAGTATTTTTTGCTCTATTTGGGGTGAAACTGTCGCTGCACCAAATGGTTTTCTCATCCTACACTTAATTACACCCTTGTCAAGAAGGATGCTAGATAGATAATTAAGCATCAGAGTCTAATATTTCGTCTAATATCTCAAATACACGATCGAGTTGGGTTAGTTCAAAAATTATTCGCTGTGCTGGGGAGACAGAACAGAGACAAAAGCGCTTGTTTAGAGCTTGTGCAAGTTTGAGAGATGAGACTAGTGACATTAAACCAGCGCTGTCGAAGGATTCGACATGCTTGAGGTTTACTAGTAAGGCTTGAACTCCGTCATGTCTCAAGGCTGTTGTCAAGTCGCGCTCAAATTCCAAGGCATTTGCCGCGTTCAAGCTACCTTGAGGAGCTACTGTTGTAAATTTCGTTTGACTAAGTACTGCTTGCATAATTAATTCCTATGTACCTATTTAAAGTTCTCAAACTCTAAAGATAGATGTATTTGACCATAAACTGTTTTCCTTGTCATCGACCATTCGTTTGACATATCTTTGTTGAATCTTTATTACTTGATAGTTTTAGTTTAAAGATTACGATCGCCATTGGGGAAATTGTATTTTCAGATACTTTTTTAAGTTGACATTCGACCAAGAATAACACAGTTGAAATAAACCGCCTTCGCTTAATCTTAATTTAATGGCTAATTAACTAAACCTTTTCTTATCACTGGTTGATTTTGAAAGACTTTTATTGTAATTGGAAAATAGTGACTTCTGATGTTGGTGACACCTGGTAAATATAGTATCTTGGTTATGGGTTAAATCACTTAATAGCTGCGATCGCAATCACAGATAGAAAGATAAATGCATCACATTTTATACCTAGTCGCACCTGGGATAATGACTATAAAACTAGTTTAGGCTTGATGCTATGTACACAAAATATGCTATCCGTCAATTGGTAGAAAAGGCTCTAGATATTAAAAAATTAACTCCGGAGATTGAGAATGAAATAAATTATGAGTTAACAGCAATGGGTTATATTTCTGACGTTGACTATGAAGCGTTGGAATTACTAATGTCAGAAATGGATGCTGGAAGAGTTCAGTTAGTCTCTAGTCGTTGATTATATTTTGATGGTGAAATTTTTAACTTACTTGATTGGGTATGGTTGTTGATAAATTGCTAACTAACTATAACCAGGCAAAAGTAAAAAGTAGAAGGTTCTTTAAGTAAAAATTACTAGTAAAGACAGATTATTTCATAAATTTTTCAGCTATTTGTTTAGATGATAGCTTTATTTTGGTTACTCCTAACTAGTGATTTTTTTCTGTCGTAAGTATGATTTCAGTATCGGTATGGAGATTCTTGGTAAATTCTATGTATTGTATAGAGACATAGAAATGATGAATAAATGCGATCGCATCACAGCATTTATCTAATTTTGTTTTGGGAATATTGCCATAATTGTTGAATAAATTGGTTTAACTGCTGTTTTGCGACTCCTAAGAGTTCTGGCTTTGGCTCTTTAAATATTACTTGACTTAAAAACTCAATCGTATCAGTATCTAAAGCTGGGCGAAATGAATCTACCGACCATAATATATCGTTTGCACCACGCAAATCGTTAACCAATGGAATTTCCTGGGTAAAGTCTACCAGTAATAATGGACGTACCCAGCAAAGTTGGCGAGAAACAACAACTTGAATCAGTTCAGCATATAAACGAGAGCGATCGCGTATGTCTTTGATATTGCCGCAGCTTCGTGACTCCAAAGAAGTATCGCATTCTAAAAATAAAATTTGTCCTGATTGGAAATTTAGGTTATCATCCATACTCAACTGGGGATAGAGGCTAAAAATATTGTTGCTATTTCCATTTTATTCGTAATAATCAACCTAAAGGAATAATAATTTTAGCTTTGTCAGCATTTACAATCTAATGTTATAGAATAAAATAGCAACTGTTCAAAAATTTGAGCAAAGCCTTTTCTGTAGTCATAGAAAAACTTTCATAGTAGAGAATTGTGTCAGTCGAAACTATTCAAAAGCCTTCAACAACTAGAAAGATAGCTCCTCGGTATCGCGTTTTACTCCATAACGACGACTACAACTCGATGGAGTATGTGGTGCAAACCCTTATCACCACAGTCACAAGTCTTAGCCAACCGCAAGCTGTCAGCATTATGATGGAAGCTCATAGTAATGGTACTGCCCTAGTTATTACTTGCGCTCAGGAACATGCCGAGTTTTATTGCGAAAGCCTAAAAGAAAAAGGTTTAAGCAGTTCTATCGAACCTGATCAATAAAAAGAAAACCTGCATACCAAGTTTCGGTCAAAGTTGAATTAGTGTGATTAAAGCAAAATAATCTTGTTGAAGACGCGAATAGCCAAATTTAACCCAATGGCTTTAAAATCGTTTCTTCAGTAGATGCTCGTAAACTTGGTATGAAAATTAACTTAGGTAATTTAGCTCATCGTCCAGCCCCTATCCGCATAATTGCTTTTCTATCGTGCTTACTAGTGGTATGGTTGCCTATAGCCATACCTATATATTTACTTATCAAAGATTATAATTTAGTTACTATTTTAACAATGGGATTGCTTGCGATCGCATTTTTCATTTTCCTGCCTCATTGGGGTAAAATGGTTCACCAGGAACCCCACATGTATAGTCATGTTGGCTTGGAATTTACCCGTAAAAATGGTGTTGAATTAATACGGGGTTTAGCGATCGGTTTAATTAGTATTCAATTATTATTTTTGATTCAAGGTGGATTAGGGTGGTTAGAATGGCAAAAACCTAGTACATCGTTAACAAAACTTATTATAGAAGCAATTCCTACGGCTTTGGGTACGGGGTTGGCAGAGGAATTATTATTTCGTGGCTGGATATATGACGAATTGGAACGTGATTATAAGCCCAGTATAGTACTTTGGGGTGGTGCAATTCTGTTTCCAGTTTCCCACTTTATTAAGCCCATCCCAGAGATAATTCGGACTTCACCGCAATTTTTTGGTTTATTGCTGCTAGCATTAACTTGTATTTGGGCAAAACGTCTTTGTCGTGGACGTTTGGGTTTATCGATTGGGATTCATGCAGGATTAGTTTGGGGTTGGTATGTTGTTAATGTGGGAAGATTGATTAAATATACGGGTAATGTTCCAGTTTGGATAACTGGGGTTAATGAGAATCCCCTTGCTGGAATTATGGGTTTAATTTTTTTATTAATTTTGAGTCTGTGGATGTGGAGAAAGAATTTAACTTTTTCCCGTAATTCAGTTTAGTACAGACTCAAGGGAAATATGGAGATAAGAACCGCAGATAAACGCGGATAAATACGGATAAATAATCTGTTCCCATATCAAGTATGGGAACGAAATAAGTTAGGAATTTGACACTCTCCGGTCTAAAGACACGGAGATTCTTGGTTCAACGAGTCCACTTAGCTTAGACCCCTTGCGGTATCTAAGCCAGAGGTGGTTCTCTCCCCAAGCGTTACTTACCGAGTGCCCCTCGGTAGTTGGATTATTCCAAAATTTGTTTGAGTTAATTCTGTGTCGTTTAGTCCCCATGTTCGCGCTTCGCGTTCCCGAAGGGTAGATTTTACCTATTCCTGGGAAGGAACTAAAACTATGGAATAGAACCCCATATCTTCAATTGTCAAGGTACAGATTGCTGTTAGGCAGTTGGGTTTTTATACAGGTTGATTACCGTTCCTGTTGGTACTATTCTACCATCAAAGCAGGATAAATCCTGCCACTAGCTTACCCTACGGGAACGCGAAGCGCGTACATCCCCTGTCTAAAGCACGAAATATGCAACTGTGTTGCTGTTTCTCAGGGGTTTTCAGCATTTTCCTTATAAACATTAAAAAAGTTATTATAATGGATTACGGATAAAACCGCATTTATTGCTAATACAAACATTCGCTAATCCTTCTGAAAAAGGCTTGACTTCATCAAATTGGGGTTCGATGACTAGTTCTCCGTTTTTATTTATATAACCCCATTTTGAAGCTACTTTGACTTGTGCCAATCCTTCATAAAAAACTGTCGCATCTGCAAATTTTGGCTCGATGACTAAATCACCTTTATGGTTGATGTAACCGTATTTTTCACTTATTTTCACCCTTGCTAAGTTTTCCTGAAATGGAGTAGCAGCATCAAATTTAGCTGCAATTACGAGTTTGCCTTGCTTATTAATAAAACCATATTTTTCACCGATTTTCACAGATGTCAATTCTTCTCGAAAGAAATTTGCGGAATCGTACTGAGGTTGAATAGCAAACTTTCCTTGTTTATTAATAAAACCCCATTTGCCATCAACTTTAACTGCTGCTAATCCATCTTTAAAGAAAGAAGTCTCTTCAAATTGTACAGGAATTGTTAATTCTCCCTTTTTATTGATGAATCCGTATTTTTCACCCATCTTTACCGATGCCAATCCTTCTGTAAATGAAGATGCGTTAACGAAGTTATGCGAAGCGATCGCATCAAATTTTGGTTGAATGACAAGCTTACCCTTTTTATTGATAAAACCGTATTTATTCCCAACTTTTATCGATGCTAAACCGTCGTCAAAGAAATCTGGTTCATCAAATTGTGGTTGAATTATAAATCTACCTCTTTTGTTGATATAACCCCATTTGGAATCGAATTTTACTGCTGCTAAACCGTCAGAAAAAGCCCAAACTTCATCAAAGTTAGCTTGAATAACGAGTTTACCCCCTTTATTAATAAAACCGTACTTTTTACCAATTTTAACTGGTGCTAACCCTTCCGAAAATTCCGAACCATTATTAAATTTTGCTGGTATTCTGTAGCGGATATTCTTAATACTTGGTGCAAAAGAGCTATTTGCAGTATTCGCTAATGTGGGAGACAGAGGTATAACTATGGGCATTCCTACAACTACGAGTGTAGTTATTGCCCATTGAAGTCGTTTCAGTAATATTTGTCTAATTTTGCGTGCCATGATATACATTGATATAATAGTCTATCAAGCTTGGCACAACGGGTTACGAAAATATTTGAGTAATTACGACTAGATTTATAAGTACTATAAATTACTCTTGAACTAAGTAATTAAAAGGATATGGTGAAAATGCGATCGCACAAAGTAGACAAGCACCTCACCAAAAACAGACCATTCTTACATTCCTCTCCGCGTGGGATAATAAACGTTAACCAACCTTTTCAGCCATCACAGTACCTAACAAACAAGCTCTTTCCAAATTCACGCCATTTAAATTAGCCCCTTCCAATTCCGCACAAAGCAAATTAGCTCCTGTAAAATTAGCCCCCGCCAAATTAGCACCCCGTAAATCAGCTTCCTCTAAATTAGCTTCACTCAACAAAGCACCCTGCAAATCTGCACGACTGATATCTGCACCCTTAAGATTTGCCCCCGTAAGGTTTACACCGCGCAAATCGGCACCGCGCAAATCAACCCCCTGTAAATTTACATTTATCAAATTGGCTCCACCCAAAAATGCGCCAGCAAGGGTTGCATCACTTAATGTTGCCCCCATTAAATTAGCACCGCGTAAGTTGCTACCGCGCAAATCTGCACCTGTTAAATCAGCTTGCATCAAATTTGCACCCATTAAATTTGCCCGTAAATCGGTTGCTTGGAGGTTAGCACCCATTAGATTAGCACCTTCCAAGCGTCCACCTTCGAGTTTTGATGCTGCAAAATTAGTACCAATGAGGTTTGCTCCAGCCAAATTAATGCGGGTTAAATCAAGCTTTGATAAATCCTCATCTTCTAAATTAGAACCTGGTAGATTTTTGAGAGTTCCGCTACGAATTTCATTTATATTCATAAGTTTTAGAATGTTTGCCGCAGAGTCGCAAAGTTTTTATTGGTGTTTTGCAGTTTGGTGTGAGCTTCTTATCCTGATATTTTTAACGACTAGTAGCTTCCACTCCAGTCTTTTCCTCATTATCTAGTCTAAAATCGAGCAACCACATTCCAGAAGTAACTTTTGCCGTCATTAGTGGTAACTCTAGCCCCTGTTGTAACCCCATAACCAGTAAAGTTAATACTTCCACCAATTTAGGATCGAAACGTGTCGATTGCTGCTTACATTCTTCCAAAGCTTGGGCAAATATTTCCTCTTGACTCAAATTAGTAGATTTTTTCTGATTTACCCGATGTTGAAAGTCTGCCGCTAATGCCAAAATCCTCGATTCTAAAGGGATTTCATCACCTGCCAATCTTGCTGGTTCCCCCCTACCATCCCATGACTCGGTTTGGTGGGTAATAATTTGTGCGATCGCACGCAATCTCGGCATGGTTCGTAATACTTGTGCCCCCGGTACTAACGGGCAAGAAGGGGGAATATCCGGTGTATCATCTTGGTAACGATGGGCACTTCCAGCCGTGAGGATACTTTCGGCGCGTTGTAATGGGTCTATTCGATGTAATAATGCTGCCAAACGCGATCGCTTAATTTGCCAAGCGGGTAAATCTAATAGTTGACAAATTGTTTCGGTAAGTGCGACGACTTCGGATGCTGCCATTGGATTCGTAATATCAGCTGCATCCATTATTTGTGCCATCCGTAAAAAGGCTTGAATTTCGTTGGAAACCAAGTTACGGTCTAAAATTTTATGAGTCGTATTTTTCTGTCCAGTTTGTAAGTAATCGACAACACGGGTGACAACTGCACTCAACTCTTCCCCTGTCACTAAGTGCGATCGTATCTCTTTTTGATACTCAGTTAGTCTTTTGGCTAATTCGGGATTGTAATCGTTGATGTGGGAAATTGCTAACGTGACTGTTTCTTTGACTAATTCTGGCTCAAATGTCCACAAACCATAAAATTTCCGTTCTAAATCCGCTTCTGGTTGCCCTGCCACCCCATAATCAGCCTGACTAAGCTCTTGACAAAGTACCATTGCTGTGTAATTTGGCGACAGAATAATTAAATGCCATTCTTCTGATACTGCATCTTCTGGTTTTAATCCTACCAAATCGACATTTGGTAATTGACTGGTGGGGTGTTCTGCCCAACCGCTATCAGCAGAAGCCATAATTACGACTTGTTTTGCGATTTTGGCAATATCTGCATAGCGATCGGCTTCTTGAAGATACCATTTACCCTGCTGGAAGGCTGTAATTACTAGTGGTGAATCGTCATGACTGAGAATATGGTCTTCGAGAGCGTGACACAAGGCAACCAGGGTATTTTTAAAGTACACCCCAAATCGAATTGGTCGTTGACTCTGACGGTGGGATGTTTCAAGCTTTTGTAGTATTGAACCTTCTAGCATGGGCTATGGGAAGTTGGGGGATTTTGATTTTGATAAACTATTGTATCAATTATGAGAGGGGAATGTTGTGACGTTTTTTTGAGGAGGATATATTGTGTTGCCATAAACGTAGCTTTCAGGGAGTAGTACAATAGGACAAAAGAAAGAAAAATTATTCTCTAAGCTTTTCAGGCATTTTCAAAAATTGGAAGTCCCTAAGCTCTACGTTCTACATCTTTTCCGGAGATGTCTATTATTCTTAACCTGCCTAAAACAAGCTTTGAGCAATTTTACTTAACCCAAAAGTGTGAAGCTGATTTGACTTAGATATGTCAATGTAAAAATCAAAACTTAGAAAAATATCAGATTGGGGAAAATATGGGAAAGAAATCGGAACAAGAAAAAGAACCAGAAAAAGATGTACGTCTTGCTGCCACTAAGCAAATTTGGGGATGGACAACTGCTATTTTAACGATTAGTGCTCCACTAGCTATTCTCCTTCGCAATCCCATTATTCCATTAGCAGCTTTGGCTGGGGCAAGCATCTGTACTGTAGCGGTTTGGGGTTCTGACAATAAGAAATCTAAAGGTAGTTATTTTGCAACCCAGCAAGTTGAATTACTCGAACAACGCATCCGAGATTTAGAAACAATTGTTATTAGCGAGGATTATGACTTAAAGCAGTTAAAATCAAGCAATAACAATAAAAATCGTAATAAGAAATTTCGTAACAAATAGAAATATAAGCCCAGATGACTTAAGCTTTTTATCGGGTTGCTCAGAAATGTATGAAGCAATGTTACGATTGTTTCAAAAATATTTAGAAATCGTCAAAATAAAAAACATAGTTCTAATCTAGAAATTAAGGAAGAATTGAGAGAAATATCATGAATAATAATATTCAAAAATATCGGTTTATCTGCACTCTCACATTTGGTGACGTTTACGGTCAAATCATGGTTTGGTTAATTACTATCACCATTAGTTTAGCTGCGGCATTGGCGCTTATGGGTGCGAGAAGACCAGTTTATGCTTTAGTTACAGTCGGACTCGTTGTCTTGTTGTCGCTGCCATTTCTACTCTTCGCATTTGTAACCACCCTATTAAATCATATTGAAGTCGCACCATTTGAACCAGGAATGAAGATGGAACCAATGCCTGGTAATGTTTCCCAGCAACAACCTGTACAAGCTACAAATTAAATAAGCTAAAGTTCATGATTCTTAATATTAAAACCTTGTCGAATTGGCAGGGTTTTTATATTGGGGATTGGGGATTGTAATATCATGTTTTTCCTTTGGATGTAATACAAATGAGGGGAAATAACCGTTTGCCCCTATGGAATTTTGCTGCTTACCAACCTTCTTCCCTTTTCCCACGTAAAATAAACTTATATATTTGTATGCCAAATTACTTAAAATAATAAATTATGCTCGAACATGATGTAATTATCGTTGGTGGTGGATTAGCTGGATGTCGTGCGGCTGTGGAAATTGCTCGTACTAACCCCAGTTTGAATGTTGCCGTAGTTGCAAAAACCCACCCGATACGATCGCACTCTGTCGCTGCTCAGGGGGGAATGGCAGCAAGTTTAAAAAATGTTGATGCGGAGGATAGCTGGAAAGCACATGCGTTTGATACTGTCAAGGGTTCCGATTATTTAGCTGACCAAGATGCGGTTGCGATTTTGACTCAGGAAGCTGCCGATGTTGTGATCGATTTGGAACATATGGGAGTGCTGTTTTCCCGACTTCCTGATGGCAGAATTGCTCAACGGGCATTTGGTGGACATTCCCACAATCGCACTTGTTACGCTGCGGATAAAACGGGACATGCAATTTTACACGAACTAGTCAATAATCTACGGCGTAATGGTGTAAAAGTTTATCAAGAGTGGTACGTAATGCGCCTGATATTGGAAGATGGCGTAGCGAAAGGTGTTGTTATGTTCCGTATTCAGGACGGACATATTGAAGTCGTGCGGGCAAAGGCTGTGATGTTTGCTACAGGTGGCTATGGTCGCGTTTATAACACCACATCGAATGATTATGCTTCCGCAGGTGACGGTTTAGCAATGACTGCACAAGCTGGTTTACCGTTGGAAGATATGGAATTTGTCCAGTTCCATCCCACAGGATTACCCGTTGGTGTGTTGATTTCCGAAGCAGTGCGGGGAGAAGGGGCGTATTTAATCAACAGTGAAGGTGAACGATTCATGTCGCAATACGCACCTAGTCGAATGGAACTTGCACCTAGAGATATTACATCCCGTGCGATCGCATATGAAATTCGCGCTGGACGTGGTGTTAATCTGGATGGGAGTGCGGGGGGAGGCTTTGTATATCTGGATTTGCGGCACATGGGTAAGGAAAAAATCATGAGTCGGGTTCCTTTTTGTTGGGAAGAAGCACATCGTTTAGTTGGGGTGGATGCTGTTACCCAACCAATGCCCGTGCGTCCGACAATTCATTACTGTATGGGTGGTATTCCTGTTAACACTGACTGTCAAGTTCGTAGTAGTGCTGATGGTGTGATTGAAGCCTTTTTCTCGGCTGGGGAGACATCTTGTGTGTCGGTTCATGGTGCAAATCGTCTCGGTAGTAATTCGCTGTTGGAATGTGTTGTTTATGGCAGAAGAGCGGGAGCAAGTATTGCTCGTTATGTGGAAAACCGCAAGTTACCCACAATTAATGAGCAGAAGTATATTAATGAGGCAAAGCAGGAAATTCAAGCTTTAATTGACCAACCAGGAAAATTGCGGATTAATCAAGTTCGGCAGGGTTTCCAAGATGCAATGACGGAATATTGCGGGGTATTTCGGACTGCGGAATTGATGGAGCAGGGATTACAAAAAGCACAAGAATATCAGCAGCAATATTCGCAAATTTACTTAGATGATAAAGGCAAAGATTGGAATACGGAGTTGGTTGAAGCGTTGGAATTACGCAGCTTGATGTTGGTTGGGCAGGTTATTCTGAATTCAGCTTTTAAGCGGAAGGAAAGCCGAGGAGCGCATTTTCGCGAAGATTATTCACAGCGTGATGATAGTAATTTTTTACAGCATACGTTTGCCTATTATTCACCTGCGGGGATTGATATTCAATATGTTCCGGTGAATGTGGGGATGTTTGAACCACTGGAGCGGAAGTATTAATTAGATTTTTTGCTTCCGAGTTTTTACTTAGTGGAATAGAAGATTTCCGGCTTTTCGATCGAAGTCGGGAATCTGTCAGAATTAATTAAATAAAATATTAGTGAACCGCCAAGACGCGGAGGACGCAGAGAGAATAAAATAAATATAGTTGAATTTATTGATGCTAACTTAC
This sequence comes from Brunnivagina elsteri CCALA 953, assembly GCF_002289455.1. Lineage (GTDB taxonomy): Bacteria > Cyanobacteriota > Cyanobacteriia > Cyanobacteriales > Nostocaceae > Brunnivagina > Brunnivagina elsteri. The sequence goes on along the minus strand of NZ_NTFS01000018.1, from coordinate 6,626 downwards.
TTAGATAAGGTTTATTTGCATAACTACACTTTTTTATACTAGTGTTGAGTGATAGGCTGTTGCTGGCAAATTTTCTAAAATGGCTATAAAAATAAGTATTACAGAGCAGAATAAACAAGATTGTAGAGAGTTTGCGGAGATTTATGCCGATACCGTTGGTGATATTTATGCCAAGGATAGAAATCAAACGGATATCGAAATTATTATAAATCAGGCATATTGGGCAAAGTTGGCAGAAGTCGCTGTTGAGAGGGAAATAGGGAGAATAGGGGTAAAGATTACTGAAGAGGTGGATTTTTCCATTCATCAGAGACATCAGAAAAGTTTTGATGCGGATATCAAAACTGTAAATGCAAGACTCCATGTTAAAAGTGTACATTGCGATCGCGCCGAAAAGTCATGGGTTTTTCAAAAAACAGATCCGGTTGTATATGAACCGGAAGAGGATGAAATTTTGGTTTTTTGTGTAACTTATCTAAACTATGTGGAGATAGTTGGTGCTTGTTTGGCAAGTGATGCTTTAAGTTTTTATGCATCTCCCCGCAAAGATGAGTTATCAGCAACTAAGGAGTGTTTGTATCTGAATAATCATCCGAAAAAGCGTGCTGTTCCAGAAATATCTCAAATAGTTAAGTCGTTAGAAACGGTTTTGAAAGCTAAACGGGAAAATAGAGTTGGATACAACGATAAATCACGAAAATCTATGCGGGATTTTGCTTGGAAGGAATTTTAATAAGGAATAAATCAGAAATCAGAAGTTGGAATTTAGAATTTAGAATATCCAAAATCTTGTAGAGATGAGATATGTCACGTCTCTCTAGATGAAAAATTAATATGAAAATATATTCTGCCACATATGACAATTAAGCGTCTGTCCACCAAAATAAGTGCAAATAGCTGTATTTATTGAGCTAGAACAGGTTTATTTGAGGACATTGAAAAAAACTGTCTCAGTAATTAACTTTTGTAGTTTGTCTTCAGCTAGTGTAATTACATAGCGAACAGCACACCTTATTTAAAGAACTTCTAGAAAGTAAAAAATCCCACCCCTTGTATATTGGGAATATTTATTTTTTGATGTTCCCAAATAATTAATTCTTAGTAAAAATCCCAATCCAAAATCGAAATGACATCTACTTTGCATTGTGAACAGAAATTTAATTCAGCTAATTCAGCACTAATTGTTAATAATCAATTTAATAACCAAACAGAATTAACCGAAGAAGCAATTAAACGTGCTGGTGAAGGTTTAGAATTTGCACGCGATCGCACTTCTAATCAGATGATTCAACAAACCCTATTATCGCAGGAAGCTTTGTTAGAAGGTGGTACAGAGCGCAAAATTAGCGGTTACATTCGACGTATGGTAATGCGAATAATCATAAATACCCTATTTTGTGTGAAAGTTGAAAATTCCGAAAGAATTCCCAATATTCCTGTATTGATAGCAGTAAATCACCTCAACCATATTGACCCATTTTTACTATTATCGGAATTACCTGCAAAACCATATTTTCATATTTTGGGTGATGCTCGTACCTTATATAACAACAATTGGAAGCGTATATTACTACGTTTTGCTAAGGGAGTTATTCCCCTGGAAAGAATGTGGAAAGAAGAAATAGCGGTAGTTGAAGCAGCAAAAGCAGGATGTGAAGATTTAGGGGAACTTGCTGCGGATATTGAAAAATATGTCCCTAAAGGTAATTCGATTGAATCAATGCGAAGATTAGACAGAATTGTCCAAGGAATTTTTAATCGTGGTGATAGTGTTTTACTGTTTCCTGAAGGTAAGTTAGGTGCTGTTGAAGGACAAGTATTACCTTTAAAACGTGGTGCTGCAATTTATGCATTGCGTTCTGGTGTTCCGATTTTACCTATTGCACTTGTTGGAACTAAAGACTTATTTTTCCGCAAGGAGTTAATAGTAAGAATTGGAGAGCCTTTAGTATTTCCTAAGTGTAATCGAATCAAAGCTGAACAAATTCAAGCAGTAATAGATGAACTACAAGTAGCAATTCAAAACTTATTGCCAATGGATTATTCTGAACCAGTTGGAAAAAAACCTTTGCGGAACTTTTTAAATCATTTATTTTGGTAATTTATTCCCCCCATATCCCCATATCCCCCTTTAAGAAGTCGGGGATATGGGGATAATTTTATTTAAGGATTACAATACGTACATTGTCCTGGATCGGCAAGTTCTATGCCATCAGGAAATAATCTTTCTTTCCTAAAACCGCATTTTTTACATTCATAAATTACAGCTTTAGTTAATAAAGTTGGTGCATAACACATTCCACAAGGTAAACCTTGGATTCGTTGAGTAATTGTAAAACCAGGAGTGGAACATTTGGGACAACAACTTTTAATTTTACTAATTAAATTGCGAGTAGCTTTTTCAATATTTTTCATCCGAGTTGGGTTATACATTGCTCTCATATCTGTTTCCATATGAGCTTTACCTGTCGAGGAGTTTTTCAGAATTAGATTAACTGCTTCAATCAGTTTTGATTCAGTATTAATCCCTTTAAAAACTTCACTGCTATCTTTAGGGTTTTCATTCAACATGACAATTAAACCATGTTCGGGAAAACCTACCTTTTTGGCAAAATCAAAAGCTGACTCTAAATTTTGTATGGCTTGATGATTATGATTGGTGTCAGTTGAAAATTCCTCACCAATTATTTCTAAATCAAGTTCTCGATCAATAAAAATAACTATTTCCTTATTGCTAGAAATGTAAGGCAGATGGGGATGTGGAGCAAAACTACCTTCACTTGCGATCGCAATTTTTTCACCTGTAATTTCTAAGGCTTTTTCTGCTTTTAATCGTGCTGCTTCAATTTGTGTTCCTGCTCTTTTAATATCCCGACTAAAAGTACCAAAACTATCGGTATTCAAATCTGCCCGAATTATGAGTTTAATTCCTAATTCTTGTTCTAAGATTGGTGCGATAACTTGCTCTTTTTTATGCATAGTCGCTAGTATCGCGTTCCGATTGGTAAATAATGAATCTTGAGTTTGCATTTTTACCCCTGCTCAAAAATAGGAAAATAAGCTCTAAAATTAACCTAGCTTCATAAACATAAACATCTTATTACATATGTCATTTACATTGTATTTTCAGTTACGTTTTGTATCGTGTTGAATCAATTCATTCAGGAAATAAAACAACCATCTCTTACACTAGTACTAGTACTCTGTCAAGATAAAAATGACGGATATATTGTGATTAAAACTCTTACGTGGGCAGGATGCCCGCACTACTAACATCCGTCAAAATAAAGTTGACAGACTACTAGAAGCAGAATAGTTAACTCGTTTGTAGCAAGTAGTTCTCAAATTCAATCAGGAGAGAATCATGAGTTTAAACGATAAAGTCAAGGCAACCGCCAAAAATATCGAAGGTAAACTTCAAGAAGCAGTAGGGTATCTAACTGGTGATCCTAAAGCTTAGGCAGAGGGCAAAGCAAAACAGACAGAGGCAAAAGTTCGTCACATTATCGAAGATGTGAAAGATGAAGTCAAAAAAATTGTTGACTAGTTGATCATTTATTATGGCGATCGCTATTCAGGCAAATAATTGAAACCTTCCTCAAAGAATAGCTTCTTTCGACACAAGTGAACCGCTATAGTACAAAGCGGCGTAATCGCAATTCTATGTGAGGCTGCACATTAACGCCCTCAGGCTGGAAGCCTGGGGCTAAATAAACAAAGCCTGCGGAGTCAGGCAAATTATATGCATTTTCATATTGAATTGGTATAAGTAAACCCAATGTTACCAGATTTCTAGCTTCTCAAAGAAGCGGAGGAACTATCCATCGATAAATTTACGCCGTCAAGTATTAAGTAAGTGGACAAAAAAAATTTACCTTCATTCCGCTTCGCTCCATTCGCAATGACGGTAAATGGCAAGGTAGCCTAAGACCCGTCATAGTTTCTAATAACCTTTTACTCTGGCTGGATTTTCACCACTTTTATCTAAAAATACGGGAGGAAAATATGTTGAATCTCATCTGGACTGCCGTTGTTGTGCTTTTCGTGCTCTGGTTGTTAGGATTCTCAATTCACATCGGTGGTAGCTTAATCCACCTGCTTTTGATTTTGGCACTGATTGGCATTGTCTACAACTTGTTTATAGGTCGTCGTAGTTTTTAATTACCATTGTGGCTTGGCTTGCAAGCATAAAACCGTACTCCTTAGATAGTAAAAAAGAGGTTATTCATCATGGATCTAGTCCAATTTGTGATAGTTCTCATTGTGGTTGGGGTTCTATTGTGGCTCGTGAACAACTACATTCCGATGGATAGGAAGATCAAGCAAATCCTGAACATTGCAGTTGTCGTCGCCGTCGTTGTGTGGGTGCTGAATGTGTTCGGAGTGCTTAGTTCTCTCCATGGAATTCGTATCGGTAAGTGATCCATTGTAGTAGAAGTATATCGGCGATTACTCACAAGTTCCTCAAATTTTTTGAGTAGCCTTAGAGTCAAAAGGGACTCATGAGCAAAGCCTTTTTACTAAGTATCCATCTGTATTGAGTGCAGATTAGCAGAATTAATGAATGCCCGACTACTTAAGACAGAGTTGGGTAATGCCTACCAGTACTCAGCTTTTAAAATTAACCTTATGAGGCAATATAACTATGACTTACACCGATAAAGAGAAGAAAGCAGCAACACATCCTCCTAGTGATGGTAGTGAGCTAATCCCCGCAGAGGTTCAAGCACATGCACGGCAAGAAGCCGGAAAATCGCTTAATGAGCCATTAGGGGCTGGTTACACAGTAGACTATGAGGGAATTGTCAATAACTATGCAATTGAGCCTGAGATGTCTGAAGCAGAGTATCCCTCGCCCAAACAGCAACATTTATGACAGGATCAATTATTCTGTGGGGTTCTCTTAGGACGTATTATCTATGCTTGGGGATATTATCAAGCTGCTGAAAAAAGAGGGATCGGTTTTGCCATTGGTTCCATGCCTGGGATTGTGCTACTTTTAGGTGCGATCGCAGGCATTATTCAATCTTTAATCTCAAAATAGTAGGGGAAGGGAGAAAGGATTATTCGTAATTCGTAATTACTAACTCCTAACTCCTAACTTTCCATAAAATATTATGCTTGTTCTTGAAGTGCTTGGGTATTTGCCATTTGCGCTAATTCTTTTTCTTTGTCAAGACGACGCTTACGGGCATAAAGTTGTATTGTTACTGCCATAAGCAAAACTAAACCAAAGATTACCCAGGTTGTCATATCTACAGGAAGACTATTTTTGAAAATCACCAACATAACAATAATTACAAGTAATATTGTAGGTGCTTCATTCATTGCCCGCATTTGCTGACTTGTCCACTTACAAGTACCTTGATCGAGTTGTCGCATTAAGCGTTTACAGTAGTGGTGATAACCCAATAATAAGACAACAAAACCAAGTTTTACATGCATCCAAGTTTGATGTAGCCATTCCGGTTGCGTCACCAATAATGCGATCGCACAAGCAACAGTGACTAGCATACCTGGTGTGGTAATGATGCCGTAAAGTCGCTTCTCCATAATGGTGTATTGCTTTTGGAGGATGCTTTTTGCGGGTTCGGGTTCCTGTTCGGCTTCGATATGATAGATAAAGAGACGTACTAAATAGAATAATCCAGCGAACCACACGACAACGCCAATGATATGAAATGCTTTAAACCATTGATATGCCATTAATGTAACCTGCCTTTTATTATCCTCGTTTTGAGGCTGTTAAATACTAGATTACAGGGGAAGGGGGAATTTTGGAGAATTATATGGGTTGGGTTAATAAAATTGTAGGTTGGGTGGAGGCTTTGCGTAACCCAACATTTCATGATTTACGATAATACCACCACATTCATCTATATGAATTTACTTCCTCAAATAATTCAACCCCAATAACAAAGCTGCCACAGTTCCAGCAACACAAATTTCCCCATTTTCAATCTTCCCTGAAACCTCATCAACAGGAATTAATATAACCTCAATTTCTTCCGTAACATCTAAATTTTGTTCACCCACCTTAACCACATTTTCTGCTAAAAATAAATGGGTTCTATTAGTATCCTTACTCGGTCGATCATAGAGTGTCGCTATCTTCTTAATTTCCCCTACCACATATCCAGTTTCCTCTTCCAACTCCCTTAAAGCTGCCGATTCAGCACTTTCTTTTTCCGGATTAAAACCACCTGCGGGAAGTTCCATAAAAAAGTCATCTACCGCATGTCGATATTGCCTTACAAATACAATTTCATTATTTATAGTAATTGGTAAAACCAAAGCTACATCAGGCTTAACATGTACAAAAAAATCATCTATAAATTTACCATTAGGTAACTCAATTTCATCCTTTCTCACCTGACACCAGCGATGATTTAAAACCATTTCAGATTTTATAAGTTTCCATTTATCAAGTTTTGTCATAAATAAAGTATTTCAAACTCGAATAAAGTCAAAAAGCGTCGGGTATCATAGCTTAAAACTATAACCTAAATTCAATTTAAATTATTTTACATCTAATCTCAGAAATATATATCATACTTTGGCACACAAATTAAAATATCCTCTATACAGATTTTAATTACCAAAAGTAATATCATAATGAATATACC
>NZ_NTFS01000179.1 GCF_002289455.1 Brunnivagina elsteri CCALA 953 | reverse complement strand
AAAACGCTCAAATCTAGCAAATACTTAGATTGGTCAAGTGACAATTTATATAGTAGTATTATTCGGTGCGATCGCAATTTTGAGATTGAATTTTCATGTATTACTTACTTAGTTCCCTGTAATTTTTCAAAATCTGGCAGAAACACCGACTTTGCGATCGCACCAATAATAATATTTCTTTTATCAGCTTGTGGGGATTTGGATTATTTTTTACAAAGATTTCTATCGTTTTGTTTGACATCTCGATTATTTTCAAGATAATCCTTGACTTTTGTGCAGCTTTGTTGAATTAAATTATCTAAATCGAGATTCCATACCATTATTCCGTCAGTTTCTCCCCCACTTACTAGGGTTTTGGTATCAGAACTAAATGCGATCGCATTAATTTGACTGGGATATCCGATGAGTGTTTTTAGGGAAGTTCCATCTGCAAGATTCCAGAGTTTGATTGTGTTATCTGCACTTGCTGATGCGAGAATTTGACTATCTGGGGTGAAATTTAAACTAGTAACTCCGTCAGAATGTTCTGTTAAGGTATTAATTAATTTACCGTTACTGACTTGCCAGATTTTGATACTGTTATCCCAACTTGCGGAGGCAAGGGTTTGATTGTCTGGGGAAAAAGCGATGGTGGAAATTAGACTTTTGTGTGCTGCGATCGTTCTTTGCAATATTCCATTTAAGTGCCAAATTTTGATGGTATTATCTGCGCTGGCTGTGGCGATATAATTACCATCTGAGGTGATGCTGATACTTGTAATTTCTTCGGTATGTCCGATTAATGTATGTAGGAGTTTTCCATCACTTAATTGCCATAGTTTTGCTGTTTTATCGCTGCTTCCTGTGGCAATTATTTGGTCATTGGGAGTGAAGTTAATGCTTGTAATTCTATCTTTGTGCCCAGTTAAATTTTTAATTAATTGATGAGTTTTTGCATTCCATAATTTAACTGTTTTGTCGGCACTTGCTGTTGCGATTATTTTGCCATCATGACTAAATTTTATAGCTGAGATAATGCTTTCATGCGCTTTGAATGATTTGACCTGTTGATTATTTTCCCAGAAGTTAACTGTTCCATCCCAACCAGCAGTGATAAAATCTTTGTTATTGGGATTAAAGTCAATGCTGTAAATTGTTTGATTTTGTTTTTTGATGTTTTTATTTAAGCTCCATTTATTTAAATTCCAAATTCTCACAGTTTTATCATCGCTACTTGAAACAATAATTTCACCATCATTACTAATTGCGACATCATTAATTTGTGAATTATGAGCTTTATACAGAACCATACATTTGAGTGAAATACATGAATTATCTGCGTTTATCTGCGTCCATCTGCGGTTTTTTTCAATATCATCTAAATCCCAAAATATAATCGAACCATCCGTACTACCTGAGACTAAGGTTTTACCATCATGACTAAGGTTGATATTGTTTACTTTATCACTATTAAAGCTTTGTAATTCTTTTCCATCGAGATTCCAAATTTTAATTTTAGAGTCACTACTAGCAGAAATAAGACTTTTACCGTTATGAGTAAATTGAATGCGTTTTATTCTATCTTTGTTTTCAGTAAAGGTTTTAATTAACTTCCCATCTTCAACTTTCCAAAGCTTAATTAAGTTATCTTCTCCACTTGATGCGATGAATTTCCCATCTGGGCTAAATGTAACTGTATTTACCCAACCGTTATGGGCATTAATAGTTTTTAAATTTTTAAATTTTGTCCCATCAACTTGCCATAATTTAATTGTTTTATCGCGACTTCCAGAAACTAAAATTTGACTATCTGGACTAAAAGCTAAATTGGTGACGAAATCATTATGTCCATAAAAAGTACGAACTAATTTCCCATCAATTGAATACAAATTTATGAATTTATCTGTATTCCCACTCGCAATAAACTTACCATCAGGACTAAAAATAACAGATGTAACCCTATTTTGATAATTTTTAGAGCTAGTAATATTAGTAATATTTGGATTAGTACTATTTAAAGTAGTAATTAACTTCCCTGCACGATTCCAAATTTTCACAGTTCCATCATCACTAGCAGAAGCAATTAAGCGACTATCTGGACTAATACTGACTGCATTTACCTTGTCGGTATGTTCCTGTAAACGGTTGATTTCTTGGGTTTGTAATATTGCCTGTTGAAGAGTTGCAGCAGTAGTAATTTGAATATCTTTACTAGGTGAAAAAAACCGTTTTAATTGCTTCCCAGCTTTAATACTCGCAACCAAACCTTCAAGTTGTTGATGAGAACTTAAAAAAGCTGTTGAAGATGCATTTAAAGCATTAATTTCCCTAATTTGGGCAGTGCGATTTTGAAAATAAGCAAACCCACCAAAACCAGTTGCAGCAATACCCAAAACACTAATTACAGCCAGTGCAATTTGGGTTTGTCGGAGACGTTGCTTCTGCTGATTTTCCTGACGCAGACGTTCATCTAAACAAGCTGCAATAAACTCCTGAATATCAACTGATAACTCATCAGTATATTTTACATAGATTTCCTCAGCTTCACCCAAACGTACACCTTGTAACAAAAAATCAGCTTGTTGGTGATGCAGTTTCCATAAATTTGCTGATTGTTCAATTTGACGTTGCGATCGCAATCTAATTCTATTCTCTTCTAACCACCATTTTAATGTTGTCCAGTGCCGAATTAAGATTTCGTGAACGACTTCGATTGTGACATGGGAACTAGGTAATGAAGTAATAGAATTTTCGATATTTCCCTTCCCAATACCTGCTAATTCTTCCTCATCCAAATTCATCACAATCAACTTTGCCGCAGTTAATGCTTGTAATGTTCTCTCAACCAAAGCAGGAGGATATTTTTTTACTGCCAAATCTGACTTTAAAACCCGTCTTCTGGTATCTTCCGTACCTTCCCCCAACTGAGTCAAAGAGAGAAAAATCCACTTTGCACAATCTTTGGCGGCATTATCCAAGTTACCATAAACAATGTCTGCTCTTTTTTCCAAAGCTCCAGCAATACCACCTAAATGCTGCTGATATGAGAATAAAGTTAACTCCCCATTCTCTCGCAATTCCCACAACTGTTCCAGCACAAACTCCAACAAAGGCAAATCACCTACAGAATGATTTAATTCCTGTAACAAAACCTCCACTAAACCCGTTTGTACCTGCAACCCCACTTGTTCAGCAGGTTGAATAATTACACTACGATAATCATCTTGATTTAATCTTGGTGGTACTAAAACACTATTGGTTTGTAATAAATTTGCTAAAGCTGGATTTTCCAAACAAGGTGCGATAAAGTCAGCACGTAGAGTCATGACTAATTTAAACTTATCCCCAGCATACCGCAACGCACCCAAAAGCAATTCTAAAAAACCCTCTCTCTCCACTTCCGAAGTCAGGGTAAATAACTCCTCAAATTGATCTACCACCAACATTACCATTGGTTCTGGACGACTTCGCAACCAATAAACGAAACCTTCAACCCCTTCATAAAGTAAACCCTCAACAACCAAAGGAGATTGCTCCGAAACCCTAGTATTCCCCAACTTCCTGGCTAAAACCTGTAACGGATGCACACCAGGACGTATAGTCTTAATTAACCACTTATCGCTACCAGCTAACTGCTTCCCCAAACGCAACTGAGAAACTAATCCAGCTTGAACAACCGATGATTTCCCACTACCAGAAGCACCAATAACCGCAAGATGGGAAGCAGTAGTCATATGATTAATTAGACTTTGAGTTAACCCTTCCCTGCCATAAAAATATTGTGCATCAGCTTCACTAAACGACTTCAAACCCAAATAGGGACAAATTCCCAAATCCAAAATTGTTTTGCGAGATTTTCCCCCAGTCATCCCTGGAACAACCTCAATCACTCCATGACTTCCAGAAAGCCAAACATGTATTGGAAGCCTTCCTGCTAAACTAACTTGTAACTGCGTAATCCAACCTGCTGCTGATAACCCCACAACTGGAGAAGCAGATTCCAACGTCTCAATCAGTGCTTCAATAAAAATTTCAGATTCATTTGCTACCGCTTGTGCTGCGATTATACAGATACCATTTTCCCTACTACCCTGTAAATCCTCAATCCATTCCTGTAAATTTAATTTATCCTCACCATAACAATCCAAAATAATAACTTGCTGAGAAACCTTTGAACCACGTAACATCTGCCTCAAGCGATCGCGACTCAAAAAAACATCATCAGCGATAACCAACCCAGCATCCTCCAACCTTCCCCGCACATATAATAGAGCAGTTGTAGCTTCATTCCCCAACCCCAAAGCAACCTGAATGCGATCGCGAATATTTGTAGTATCTGAATTACGCAAATAATCGAGTTCAAACCCACACATACCCCGAAAAATCTTACTCAACCTCAGGGTATTTTGATTATTACTCATCCCATCAATAACCAATCCAAATCGGGATGAACTTTCAGCTTCCGTGAGCGAAATATTTCCTAATACAACCTCCCCCACTCCTTCCACAATTCTTTTAGGAGTTTGCAGAGGATATTCACTAAATAAATTATCATCCCCCTTCCCCCTTCTTTGCTGATTAATCAACCGTAATTGCTGATTAGTTTTATCTATATATTGTAGAGTTTGATGATAAACATACCGATAAAGTCCATCAGCAGTAATTATTCCCTGAGCATCAGCAGCTTCCCCCCCCAAACCCCGCATTAAATAGTATGTAAACACACCATGTCCCAACTCCGGAAATTCCCAAGATTGTTGATTTGTATCGCAGGAAAGTAATGCATAAAACCCTTTACTTGCAGATGCAGCATTTTGCAACACCTGAACCATTTGCTGCGTCGGATTTAATTGCCCTCGTAACGTCATTCCCCCACTATGACAAGCATCCAACCAAACCAATTGCTGACATGCTTTACAGTTACTTAAAAGTTGTAATAATTCAGATAAAGGAAGAGAAGTATTGATTAAATCATCAATTTGAGTATCCCGCAAACAGAGATACGGCTGTGAAGAATGCTCCCGTAATATTCCATGTCCAGAAAAATAAAATAAAATTGTATCTTCCGCTTTTGCCGTTGTTGTAATTCGTTCTAAACTAGTGCGAACCATTAATAAACTAGGTAAATCAGTGGTAAAATCATTACAAGTTATTACTTCCCGTTGCGGAAATTGCTGCGTTGCCTTACTTAAAGCCTCACTTAATCCCTGGCAATCCAAAGCTGGATATTGCAGGCTAAGTAATCCCTGGTCTTGGTATTGATTAACACCGACTAAGAGCAACCATAACTTTGGAGTTGATATCCCTTGATTTAATTCTTTATTTCTAATAACAGCACGGGGCATTTTTTTATTCGGTTTTAATCGTTAATAAGTACTTATAAGTTTGTTTTTATTATTTTATGCAACATTTACGAAATTAAATTTTCCCCATAACATAAGATATTACAGCAGTTTTACATTACACTCCGCACCTTTGCGTCTCTGCGCGAGATAAAATTAACAAATATTTCCCCCTAAAAACCAATCATGCAAGAATCAAACTCTGAATTAAACCAAAACATCCTAACCCCCCTAGCAACCCTACTAGCCATTATTATCGCTTTCATAGTTAACATTTGGTCAAACATCTTTCCTTTAGGGGGAGATAATATCGGGAAAATATCTAACACCATCTTTAAAGACGTTTTAATTATTCCTGCTAACTATGCCTTTGCAATTTGGGGATTAATTTATCTCAGTTTATTTGCTTATGGAATATTTCAACTACTACCAGGACAACGCAATAACTTAAACCTACGAAAATCAGGTATTTTCTTAATCATAGCTTGTATAGCTCAAAGCATTTGGGTTTACTTATTTTTAACACGTATGTTCTTAGCTTCCATCATCGCAATGCTATTCATCTTAATTCCCCTAATTGGCATATTTCTCCAACTCAGAAAACCCGAAAATCCCACATCCCAAAACTTTAGAAGATTTGCCCAAACACCTATTAGTATCTACTTAGGTTGGATTAGCGTTGCTACCATCGTTAACGTTGCCTGTGGACTATATTCCATCGGTTGGACAGGTACAGCAACATTATCAGCTATTGTCATGATAGCCATTGCCAGCGCGATCGCATTCCTCATTACTTACCGCTTCCAGGATACAACATATACCTGGGTGACAGTATGGGCATTAATCGCGATCGCAATTAAACATTCTAGTAACACAGCCTTATTTCTGAGTGCGATCGTCTGTACAATTATTCTAAGTGTGATAATTCTCACCCAAACCTTTAACAAAACTATTCGTAATTCATGATATCAATTTACACACGCAGAGACGCGGAGACGCAGAGAGAATAAAATAAATGCTTGTATTATTTTATATTCTTCTCCCCGCCTCTGCGCCTCTGCGTGATAAAAAATATACCATATACTTCACTTACCTAAAAATGTCTGATTCAACATCAAAAATACTCCTCCAACCCGGTACTCTATGGAATCGTGTACAAACAACAACAGAAAAAGCCCTTGCATCTGGTGCATTACTATCAATTCCCACAAAATGCGAAATCATCGAACAAGACGGAATCAAGTTCCTAGTAAGGGTATTATCTAACCTGGTACAGAAAGACGAATCAACAAAGCAGCAAAAACAGAAAAAAGACTTCAACCCCTTTCTTCCCTACGAACAAGATTTATGGGTTGCAGATATTTCCCAAACCCATATCTGTATATTAAATAAATTCAACGTCGTCGATAACCACTTACTCATCATTACCCGTGAATTTGAACAACAAGATTCCTTACTAACACCCCAAGACTTTACAGCAATGTGGGCTTGTTTAGCAGATATTGATGGGTTAGTTTTTTACAACGGGGGGAAAATTGCTGGAGCCAGTCAAAAACACAAACATTTACAAATCATTCCCCTACCGTTAAATAATACCGGAGTCAAATTACCGATTCAACCCCTATTAACATCCGCAAAATTTTCTAACTCCATCGGAATTATCCCTGGATTCCCATTCCGACATGCATTTATACACCTTCATCCCGATTCCGAAAACCCTGGAATCATCACTTGGGAACATTACCATAAATTACTCCAAGCTACGCAAATGAAAAATGGTATAAATTACAACCTACTCATTACCAGAGAATGGATGTTAATCATACCGCGATCGCACGAATGTTTCGAGACAATTTCTATCAACTCCTTAGGATTCGCAGGTACTTTCCTAGTTCGCAACACCCAACAACTACAGCGTATACGAGAATATCAACCAATCAACATCCTCAAAAACGTCGCCATCGCCTTATCTTAACCCCTTCTCCGCGCCTCTGCGCCTCCGCGTGAGATAATTCCCCCAACAAACACTTGACCAAAAAAGATATTCATAGTACATTTGCACCATAGGTAATCGAGGGGCAAAAGAATGAAGCTATCGAGACTTAACTTAGGTAGTGTAATTGCAGTAGCGCACACAGAAGGTCACTTACAGTTATTATTAAATCGAGGTGACGAACTGGAACTATTAGAGATACCAGCACCAGAAGCAGCATTTGAGGGATTACGACAACTCAACGAAATGGTTGCAGATTCCAGCGAAGCGATCGCAATGCTACCAGTTAACTCATCAATGGCAAATGCGATTGGATATGACTCAAGCGATCGCATCCTCCAAGTAGAATTTTGTAATGGTGCTACCTACCAATATGCAGGGGTTGAACCGGAAATTTGGCAGGAGTTACACGAAACAAACTCCATCGGTAGATATTTCAACAATCAAATTCGGGGTAATTATGATTCTAACTGTATCGACGAGGATGATTGCTACAGTTAATTAATTACCTCTGAAAAACGTTCCTGGTTGCTCTGGCTAATTGCTTAAACTGCGATTAGCCATTTTTTGCTATTCTATGTAAGTTCATATTTGTAGCGTCAGTCAGCTTTTCCCACGGTGGTAAAACAGATGAAGTTATTTTATTGCCTGGGTTCAAACTATGCTAGGCTTCTCACGAACAATATACAGAAGCTATCCTGGAGAAAGCAGATGTCACACTTACGCAATACGAGCAAGGTTAACGCTAACTTACTGAGTGGAATTAAAGCATGATATTACTCGGTTCGTTGGTTCGTTCCCAAATTAATACTTTGGGGATAGGGAAGGTAATTGATATCTCTGATACCGAGGCAACTATTGAGTATTTTTGCTCAATTGGACAAAGGATTGAAAAAACTTTACCTTTGGCAAACCTATCTCGGTTTAAACTGGAACGTCAAACTCGGTGTTATATTTTCCTCGAAAGTCAAGAAACCTGGATTATTGGTAGAATTTACCAATGGGATGAGGACATTGATAAATATCAAGTGGACTTACCTGATAAAAAGACGATCGCAGTTAGTGAGCAGAAAGTCTATGTGCGTTGTAGTTTACCCCAAACTGAACCCATTGAAACTTTAGCAATGAAGGGGCAAGAAACACCCTATTTCCACGATAGACGCTTTGCTTTTGTGAAATCGATGATTTTGCAACGTGCTGTCAGTCGCGGGATGACTGGATTAATTTCTGCTAACATTAAATTGTTTCCCCATCAAGTCGAAGTTGTCAGACGGGTACTTGAAGACCCAATTCAACGTTATTTATTAGCAGATGAAGTAGGCTTAGGGAAAACTATAGAAGCTGGTGCGATTCTGCGTCAATACCTTTTGGATGAACCGACTGGATATGGGGTTGTAATAGTTCCCCAGCATTTACTAGCGCAGTGGAGAACGGAATTAGAGAATAAGTTTTATATTTCCCATTTTCCGAAACGGGTTGGAGTGCTTGCGATTGAGGATATCAAAAAAATTAACCCAAAGGTGAAAATTGGTTTGCTAATTTTGGATGAAGCACACCATATTGCCGCAATGGGAACCTCCAAAGATGGGGAAAAACTCAAGCTGTTCCAGACTTATAAAGATTTAGCCCATAAATGCGATCGCTTACTTTTACTTTCGGCAAATCCTGTTCTCAACCACGAGCGAGATTTCCTGACGATGTTGCATTTGCTCGATCCGACAACTTATCAACTCCACGATTTAGCAAGTTTCCGAGATAAGGTACTAAAACGTCAAGATGTTGGTAGGTTGCTGCTGTCGTTTAGGGAAGATGCCACTGCTGATGTCCTCAAGGCTAATTTACAACAACTTCGTCAGTTGTTTGCAGAAGATACACATTTAATGGAATTAGTTGAGGAGTTGGAAAATAAGCAACCGACACAGATTGATGAGATAGTGATAATTGTTAGAGCTATTCGCATCCATATTAGCGATACCTACAGACTTCATCGTCGAATGCTTCGCAACCGTCGCGCTTCCGTAGAAGATGTAATTTTTGAGCGCAATATTATACCAAAAGCTGAATATGACTTGGATGAGCGCAGTTATGACGTTCACGAAATCATTGAGACATGGCGGAATAAAGCACCTGATGAGTCAAAATATCATCAAATATTTCTATTCTTATTCCGTGCTTCTGGTACTTGGTTGGGTATTTTAGAACAGGTAATTAAAGCACGTGTTTCCGGTATATCCTCTGCGGGATTAATTCAGGAATTTGGTGCAGAATCCGACAAAATTCTGACTCAAACCCCAAAATTTACTAACGAAGACGAGATTTTACAAAATTTATTGCGAGTCATCCAGCAACCTTCAGAAGATGGTGACAGACTCGAATTATTGAAGACAGTTATACTCCATCATCTCTGTGAACCCCTCAAACTCCAATCTTTGAAAGCAAACATTCCTAAATTATTGACAGAGGTACAAAGACGGTTATTAAGACCAATTCCGGGAGATAGTTTACCAAAAATTATTGTATTTACCAGTTTCGCACAATCTTGTACCGAAATAGTCAATTTATTCACAGAATCTTTGGGAAAGAATGCGATTACAAGTAATCAAGTTCGGCAAACTCGTTCTCAAGTAGAAGAGAACTTAAATCGATTTAAAAAAGACCCTAATTGCTTTATTCTAGTTTGTGATTCCTCCGGGGAAGAAGGTTTAAACTTACAATTTGCCGATTATACAATCCATTTTGATATTCCTTGGTTTCCTAATCGTCTGGAACAAAGAATTGGCAGAGTAGACAGAATTGGTCGTCCATTAAAGGTTGAATTTACGGTATTTGCTGGCGTTGATTTACCTGAAAGTCTCCACGATGCTTGGTATAGCCTATTAAAAGAAGGATTGAATATTTTCCAGCAATCAATCGCTGGTTTCCAGTTTTATGTTGATGAAAAGCTGCCAGTATTCGCAAGCATTTTGTTTAAATCAGGAGCAAAAGGGCTATTAGAAAACATCAAAGTAATTCAACAAGAAATAATTGAGCAGCAAGTCAAGATTAGCGAACAAAATGCCCTCGATGAAATTGATGCTCTTGATGATAGTTCTGCCCAATATTTCCAAAAATTAGACGATTATGATGGGAAGCATCAAGAAATACAGCGTGTCACCGAAGATTGGATTTGCGATGCCTTACATTTCAAACATTTTAGTAACCCCAATATTTCTGGAGCAAAGCGTTATCAACCAACCGAAAAAACCTTAATTCCAGCAGATGATTTAAGAAATAACTTTGCAGGTGTTTTGGAAGAATTTGGGACATTTAATCGTAGTATTGCCAATCAGCAACCTGGGGTTAAACTTTACCGTATTGGTGAAGAACTTGTAGAGTCACTATCAACTTACATCAATTGGGACGATAGGGGTAAAACCTTCGCTGTGTGGAGAGTTGATGAAAATTGGGATCCTGCCAAAGGTAAAGAATGGTATGGTTTTCGATTTAACTATGTTGTCCAGGCAAATATAGATAAATACAAAAAAGATGCTAAAAATTCCAAATTTTTACAAAGACGGGTAGATGGTTTATTTCCTCCAATCGTTCAAAGTATCTTTATCGATGCGCGATGCAACCCAATGCGTGCAGTTACCAATGAAGCAATCTTAAATATCTTGCAACTTCATTATAAACATAAAGGGGGAAACAATCGAGATTACAACTTAGCAAAAAGTCGTTTATCTTTGATTGACGAATTTATCGTACCAGGCAAATGGCAAGAACTGTGCGATCGCGCTGGTAAAATGTCTTTAAAATTACTGACTCAACAGCCATATTTTCGAGAATTGTGCGACAAAAGTACCATTTATGCCGGACAAAAGTTAGATAGAAGATTAGATCAATTACGATTGCGTCTGAATCGACTCCAAAAACAAGGACAACAAGTAAATGCACTACTTGAGCAAGAACTAAATAACGAAACAGAATTAAACAAAGTCATTATCGAAGGGATTCGCAACCCTTCCATTAAACTTGATTCCGTTGGCTTTATTATCCTTTCTGGACGACATCCAATTCACACTGAAGATGATTAATTAATTACCTATTCTCAAAATACAGGAATACGGAGAGACGTAACAGGTGTTATATCTACAGTTTTTTCTAGGTATTTGATGCATCACATGAAATGCGATATTGCACCAATTTTATCTGTGAAAATTAATGTAGAGACGTAGCACTGCCACATCTCTACAAAGATTCTGGACAATACATATTTAATATGACAAATTATCCAGAATATCCCTCTTTCAATACTCGATCTAACAACTCTCTAGCAGGTTGTGCTTTAACCAAAGCTGTTTGATGATCGCTATAAGCACGAACAAGACGAGAAAGACTACTCACACCAGTTTTGAGTTGATCGAGTTCTTCCCCCCCAACAAGCTCCCCATCGAGCATTCGTCCAATCAAAGGTTTAATATCACCTACTTCCTGTCGAACTTTTTGTAACTTTTCTACCGTACTTAATAAAGCCTTAAGTGAATTTAAAATATCATCAATATCCTGCACATTCTCCACAGGTTGCGAAGAATCTTTAATTGTCACCGTATCTTCCATATCATCAACCGTAGATAATTCAGTTGTTGGTGTATCAATTTTCATCCCATTTGTCTTTGTCATCAACCCGTACTCAATAAATTTTCCTTAGTCTACCGTCTAATTGCCCATCCCCAGCAAATTACCAAAAAGCTATGAGGTGCTATTCCCCTTAGAAAATTGGGTATCCTAACTCTAGACATGTCTATGGCAATATTAGGAGAACCGTAGAAAATGAAAGCTATTTGGAAACCAAAGATTGCAATTCCTACTATTTTACCTGCAATAATTGCTTTGACTTTACCATCAATTGCGATCGCAGATGACCCAGGTACTTGTTTTATGGTGACATCATCTGGTAGAACTATTAATCTAGGTAAATTATGTGGAGTCACTGCACCAAATAGCGGTTTTTTTCGTGTACCAATCAAACGTCGTAGCGGAAAAACTCCAGTAATCGATGTCACTTTTAATGGAAGTCAAGTTTTTGAAATGATTCTTGATACAGGAGCGAGCGGTAGTTTAATTACCCAAGAAATGTCAAGAAGCTTGAATATCAAGCCTTCTGGAACAATTAATGCCAGTATTGCTGACGGTAGCGAAGTAAAATTTAAGACAGGAGTCGTCTCCTCAATTGCGGTTAGTGGTGCAGTTGTGAATAATGTTGAAGTTGCGATCGCGCCAAAAGCTGATATAGGATTATTAGGTCATGATTTTTTTGAAAACTACGATGTGAAGATTTTAGAAAAACAAATTGAATTCAATCGACGTTAATATTCACAATTTCAAATTTTCACTGAAGCTGTGAAAAAGATTGCGATCGCGAATTGCACCACCATTAATTTTGTCCCCCAACACATTATTAATTAAAACATTCGTATCTAAACGCGATCGCTCTGTTCCCAGGGTATTATCTGGGGTAATTTGCGCTGCTGCGGGAAATATTGGTGCAAACGTAAATAATAAAAAACCACCTATTAACAACTTTCCCAGTGAGTTTTCAGCCTGATTCATCGCTTAACCCCTATTCCTCTGGTAATGATTATGAAATTTTGTTATTAACCTTACATTTAGCAGTATTTTTGCTGATAATCAACTAATACAGCAACATAAGGTTGATAAGCTGTTCCGCATTTAAATCATAATAATCCAAATTATTATAATTATTGTGGGGTGGGCATCCCTGCCTGCCCCAC
>NZ_NTFS01000178.1 GCF_002289455.1 Brunnivagina elsteri CCALA 953 | reverse complement strand
ACCAAAATTCATCTTTGCTTTCTCCGACTCTTACTACGCAGATTAGCCTCCTCTTGAGATATCAAATGGGTTCTATAAGGTTTCAGCGCATTATTAATTTGCAATAACCATAAAGGCTTGATTTGCAATAATATTAACCATAATGCAGGTAGTAAAGTTACATAACAGAAAAGTCCTAAAAGTAACTTATGTTTAAAAATCCATTCCACTGCCACATCAAATAACCGCGTTTCCTTCTCAGCTTTTAACGCTTCCAGAGGACGACGGATGCGAGCAGTATCCAATTCGGTAAAATTCTCTTTGTCTGAGTCGAGAATTTGAATCACCTGCTCAAAATCAGCGATTACCTTCTTCAACTTCGCACTGGGCAAATTATCTACAATGTCCTGATAACCGCCAATAATGCCACCCAAACCCTTGACTACTGAATACCGCACATAATATTCGCTGTCATCCAACAAGGGAATTAAAACCTGTACCGCAGAACTTGCTTCAGTTGCCATTGCACCCAAAGCCAAAGCCGCATTTTTACGAACACGGGGATTTTTATCCTTCAAAGCATTAATCAAAGAAGGAACAGCAACCTTTGCCTCCGTACCAATTCTTCGCAAAGCCGAAGCCGCATAAATACGAACATACTCTTCCTTATCCTGCAAAGCTGCCATCAAAGACGGAACCGCAGATTTTGCCGGGATGCCAATTTCACTCAAAGCTAGTACCGCATACATCCGTACCTGGGCATCTTCATCCTGCAATGCTTCCGTCAGCACACCAACCGCAGTACTGGCTTCCGCACCCATATCACCTAAAACCCAAGCTGCACGCCATCGGATGTTACAATCGGGATTCTTGAGATTTTCTATTAGTGTTGGGACAGCCGAAGAACCAATGCTGACAAGTGCGTCATGTGCTTCCAAACGGACACGAGCATTTTTGTCGATGAGTTTTTCGACTATGGGGGTGATTTTTGCATCAGCAGGAATTTGTGCCCAGCTATTTCCAGTAAATATCAGGAATAGCATCAGGCACAGTACAGCTAGTTTGGAGAAATTGCGAGCGATCGCATCGGTGGTTTTCACTCCCGTTTATGGCTCCGTCAGGTAACTATACTTATTTTACCTTGAGAAAAACTACCCCAACCTCTGTACAGCAGTGAAAATATTTGAAGCGTATATTTTGCTTGTGGAATTTAGATATTTTTGTAGTTTAGATAATTACTTTATTCCGACATCATTTGTTGGGTTCCGCACTCGCTGACACCTAAGCTAAACTTGAATTACTGGCTGGAAGTTGTGAGTTGATTTGAAATTTACTTTTTCAAGAAATCTTTACAGCCCTTTTCAAGAAGCCAATAAATCAGGGCACAATTCAAAATTTTAGCTACGACCAGCCAAGTAAGAAGTGCAATGGCAAATGAAGGACTTATCTCCGGATTTATCTCCGGATTTATCGAAAGATTTGTCATAACAGATGCCAAAAGCTTTTCTAATAAAATTTCTTTATTCCATCCTACTATTGCTCCCAATAAAAGAAACTGTCCAAATAAATAGTAAATGCAAGCTAATAGCTTAAAATTATGGGACATCTCCTTTTTATATAGAAAGGCATAACGTCTTCCGAAAAAATATATGGTGAAAATTGTAATTAATATGGAATATATTTGAGGAGTTTTTGTAGCCTCAAGTAAGATATCCAAAACAAGAAAAATCGAAAATATCGTAATCGCCAAATTATGAGGCTTTTTGAAAGTCAAATTTGAGATAAAAATTTTAGAAATTAAGTTGGACATAAAACACTTAAAATTATGAAATCAAGTCACCCGTACAACGAATAAGCGGGAGCGATCGCAATTATCAAAGAGTAGCTTTTTAATTTCTAGCACTATACCAAATCATTGCCTACCGAAAAACTACTGTATTCAATCACATGAGAGCAACGGCGTTTACGTAGTAGAATCGCATCGATTTGTAGGTTGGGTGCAGGCGCATGAGTATATTTGTAGTGATACGATAAATCTATATTTGCGCCGAAACCCAACATTTAAATATTGTGGTTTTATCAAATTTATCCAAGTAGAGTAATTTTTTTAAGTATATATTTTACTTGTTGGATTTAGATATTTTTGTGGTTTAAATAATTAGGTTTTCCCGACATCATGTGTTGGATTACGATCGCACTTTACATGTATACTTAGGGTCTGCTGAAAAAGGCTACAAAGCGAATCTAGATGCTACACAGCTTGAATAATGGTGGTTTTGGAGGTCAAATCCAAAATTCACCCCGCGATTTTCCGCCAAAATGCATGGATTTTGAGCCTTTAAATCCCATAACCTTGCACTTGTTTGCCTTAAAAATGGTTAAAACTCATATTTGGCAAAGGTTATAGCTTTATTCAGCAAGCCCTACTTAGCCAGCGCGATCGCAATATTAGATTGCTGCAACTTCGGGAACTGCATCTTGCATTTTGGTAAATGCATCGATCAGGGTTTGCAACTGTACGTCAGCTTTCATGGCTCCTAAACCCCGCACGGTGACTTTACCAAGGGAATAATGAAATTTACCTCGCATACTATCTGATAGGTTTGCTGCTAGGAGGTTCCATGCTGGTTCTTCCATTGGTGTTTCTAAGACGATGTGCTGTTTGGCTTCGGGTTTAATCCGACTAAAACCTAAGTTCTTAGCAAGTTGTTTCAGTTCCATTACCCGCAATAGTTGATTTGCTGGTACTGGTAATTTACCGTATCTGTCACTCCATTCTGCGGCTATTTGCGTGAGTTCATACTTAGATTTAACTGACGCTACGTATCTATATGCACTCATCTTTTGGTCGGCATCAGGAATATAATCAGCAGGAATAAATGCCGTCAGTTTCAAGTCAATTTGCGTGTCTTCAACCTTGGGTATTTCTTGTCCACGGATTTCGCGAATGGCTTCGTCGAGCATTTGCATGTATAAATCAAAACCAATTACGTCCATTTGTCCCGATTGTTCGGCTCCGAGTAAGTTTCCGACTCCGCGAATTTCCATGTCGCGCATTGATAATTGATACCCGGAACCTAATTGGGTAAATTCCTGAATCGCTCGCAGTCTCTGCCTTGCAGCTTCTGATAGTACCCGTTGTTGGGGGTAAAATAACCATGCATGTGCCTGAATTCCCGCACGTCCAACTCTTCCCCGTAATTGGTACAACTGGGCTAAACCAAAGCGGTGCGCGTCTTCGATTAAGATGGTGTTGACGCGGGGAATATCCAAACCCGATTCGATGATGGTTGTACAAACCAGAATATCAGCTTCGCCATTACTGAAGGTGAGCATTGTGGATTCTAGTTCGCTTTCATCCATTTGCCCATGCGCGATCGCAATTCTTGCCCCCCCTGCTAGTTCTCGCAGTTGAGTGGCTGTTTCTTCAATGCCTTCAACCCTGGGAACTACGTAGAATATTTGTCCATTTCGGTCTAATTCTTGACGGATTGCGGCACGTACTGATTCAATGGTTCGTGGTGCGAGGTGGGTTTTAATGGGACGACGGGATGGTGGTGGTGTGGTAATCAAGCTCATTTCGCGGATTCCCGAAAGTGACATATATAATGTCCGGGGAATTGGTGTTGCGGAAAGTGTGAGTACGTCAACTTGGGTTTTTAGGCTTTTAATTTTCTCTTTTTGATTGACTCCAAATCTTTGTTCTTCGTCTACCACCAATAGTCCCAAGTCTTTAATGCTGATTTCTTTGCTCAAAAGTTGGTGGGTTCCCACGACGATATCTAATTCCCCGGTAGCGAGACGTTTGATGATTTCCCGTCGTTCGGAAGGACTGCGGAAGCGGTTTAATAAACCTACATTAATGGGGTAGGGTGAAAATCTCGCTTGGAGGGTGTGGTAATGTTGCTGTGTTAAAATGGTGGTAGGTGCGAGGAGAGCAACTTGTTTCCCGGCGGTGACAGCTTTAAAAATAGCACGAATTGCGACTTCAGTTTTACCAAAACCCACATCCCCACATACCAATCGATCCATTGGGCGATCGCTCTCCATATCCCGCTTCACATCTTGGGTTGCTTTGAGTTGATCGGGAGTGGGTTGATAGGGGAAGGAATCTTCCATTTCTTCCTGCCAAGGCATATCAACGGGATAAGAAAAACCCTGTTGTTGCGATCGCGCTGCATATAGTTTTAATAAGTCTACTGCCAGCTTTTTGATGGCTTTGCGAACTTTGTTCTTGGTATTTTCCCAAGCTTTACCCGTCATTTTATTCAATTCGGGGGCTTTATTGGTGGTTGTCCGCAAACGAGATAATGAACCAACTTGATCGGCAGCGACGCGCAATAAACCATCGGCATATTGAACTACTATATAATCACGGGTTTCGTCGCTAATCATTAAGCTTTCGAGTTTTTGGAATTTACCCACACCATGATTACGGTGAACGACATAATCTCCTGGTCGTAATTTATTTAGATCGACTTGTTTGGAAGTTGATTGACGACGCTTTCTGACATAACTGGGAGTAGCGAGGGAATGCTGACCAAAAAATTCCCGATCGGTGATAATAATCATTCGGTATGTCGGTAAGACAAAACCTTCAAGCTCCGCAAGTCCGGAATATTTCAGTGCTACGGGGGTATGATTAATTTGTAATTTTTCAATTGCTTGGAAATCGTTGGGGTTGGGGATAAATTGGGCTGGACAATCGTGTTCCTGGAGTAGGGATACAGAACGACTTGGTTGTGCCGAAATAATCCACACAGAAAAATTGCGATCGCGTTCCCCTCGTAATACTTCCGCAATTTTAGCAAACTGGTGTGGTGTGACAGCGACTCGACGACTGGCAAGGTTTAAACCCGATATATTTCCCGCTTCCGTAATAATAGTTTCCGCAAGTTCCGAAAGATAGATTAATTTAAATTCCGAAGCAGCAATTAAACATTCGCCAAATTCCCGATGAACTTTAGGAAGAACACTGTAGAGACGACCCGATGGGTCGTCTTCTATATGGGATATATTGGTACGGTTAGAAATTTGCGAATCAATAATATTCTCCGTATTGCCCTCATTTTCAATGCCCAATCCCCACTTTTCCTCAGCATGTTCAACCCAGCGATCGCTATGAGCATGACATTGTTCGGGTTCATCGATGGCAATAAAAGTATTTTTAGGTAAATAATCTAACAGCGAAGAGGGTTTATTGTACGCAAAACCGAGAAATCTGCGACTTCCTTCGAGTTGGATGGAATTTTCGGGATTGAATTGTAACTGTTTTTTAGATTCAGCACTTAATTCCTGCCATTCCCGACTATTCTGCAAATCTTGGCGAATAATTACACCAAAACTAGTGGGAGTTAGCACCAATTCTTGAACCTTATCCAGTGCGGAACGCTGTGTCGCGGGGTCAAATTCACGAATTTGTTCAATTTCATCCCCGAACCACTCCAAACGCACAGGTAGCTCAGAAGAAACCGGAAAAATATCAACAATATCACCGCGACGACTCCATTGCCCCTCAGTTTCCACCAAAGCAACGCGATCGTACCCTAACTTTGTGACGCGATCGGCAAATTCATCTAAATCACATTCCATTCCCTTCTTGATGGTGAGACAAAAAGGTTTAAAAGCTTCTATTGGGGGTAAATGGGGTTGTAATGCTCCGACAGTGGCAACGATCGCAATTTGGGAAGCAGAAGTAGGGGAAGAGGAAGAATTATTAGTCTTATTTTCCCCATCCCCATTGCCCAATCCCCCTTGCCCATGATTAATTTTGACCAAATCCGCCAAAACCTGCATTTGTCCCCAAGTCATCTCGGTTTCCTGGTCAAATACTTCGTAAGGAGAAGCTTCGGAAGTTGGATAAAAAAGCACATCCTTCCAGCCCATTGCTTCAAGTTGTGCAGTCCAACGTCCAGCTTCCTCCAAAGTCGCACAAACCACACACAAATTTTGCCCCTGAGATTTTGCCAAAGCCGAGGAAACTAAACCTTTTGGTAGACGGGCAATACCATTTAAATATATATCTTGTTGTTTATTTAACTTAGTAAGTAGTTCGTTCGTCAGTGGGGAGCGTCCCAAAGCACGCACGATGGAAGAAAAAGCCATATTTTTTCGATATTCCAGTGCAAGTCATTTTACGGCACTGGCGGTCTTAATAGTGCCTACTCAAACTATTTTAGAAGCCCTAATCCCATCTTGAGTTTTAATTAGGCGAATTAATCTACCGAAAAGGAAATGTTAGTCTAATAGCCAAGCAAACAAATCCTTAACTGTAAGCTGTAAATCGCTTGCAAACGCTGGTACAGGAAGAAGTGCATCTGGTTCATCAAACACTTCCATTTCTTGTTTGGAACGATAAACAAACACAGTTTTCTCATCTGGATCGATCAACCAACCCATTTGAGTACCATGCTTGAGACAATGAAGGATATTTTTTGTGACTTTTGTTTGACTTTGGTCAGGAGATAGTATCTCAATTGTCCAATCTGGTGCGATCGCAAATGTGTTGGCAATTTCCCCATTCTCATCACGGGGAATGCGACTCCAAACGAACACTGAAATATCAGGTATGGTTGAGCGATCGCCAAAGGTGCAACGTAACTCAGGAAAGGCACGAGCAATGCGTTTAGGCTTGACAACAAAATTTATCGCAGGTACAAGTTCTCCTTGAACTGAACTATGTTTCCCTTGTGGCATTGGTTTATAAATTATTTGACCATCAATATACTCACTGGCAGGTTTTGTTTCTGGTTGTTGTAGAAACTCCTCCAGCGTCATTGTTTTAGATGGTGTTCGTACCATTTAGAGATTACCTCCAACATCGCCAAATCAACACCAAATTCTATTTTAGATCGAAGGTTAAACTTAAGGGACTTCCAGAAAATAAAATCTTCTTTCTCATATACTTACCAACACTATCACGCGAAGGGTGGGGAGACCCCACCCCTACAATTGTGGAGAATTTATTTTTTGGTGTTCCCTAATGCGATCGCATATCCTACATTTTCATCACCGATAGTCCTTTCTATCATCACGTCGATCATCTCTTCTATCATCACGCCGATAGTCCTTTCTATCATCCCGTCGATCATCCCTTCTGTCATCACGCCGATCGTCCTTCCTATCATCGCGCTTATCGTTAGAACTAGAACTAGAACTACTACGTTTTTCTTCCTTTTTATCGCCAGAATCCTTTTTATCGCTGGAACTTGAACTTGAATTTGAACTTGAATTTGAACTTGAATTTGAATTTGAATTGGAACTATTAGATTTATTGTCTTTTTTATCTTTAGAACCAGATTCTCCCGAATCAAATTCAATATCGGTCATCAGTACCCGCACCAAAAACATACCAGTCAAGCAAAAAAGATACAGAGGTACAACAACTCGTGCGGCAAGAATACCACATCCAGCGACAACGCCAGCAGTCACAAAATATGAAGCAGCATCATTAGAAGATTTTTTCTGCGCCAATATGGGTATAGATGCCCAGATAACGCCTAATGCTAACATGCTGCTTGCCACTGCGAGCGCTAATAACCAACCAGTTGTGTAGTCAATAAAATCGCCGGAAAATGTATTAATTGCGTATCGAAAACCAATAGCAATTACTGGTATGGATGCATGTAGAAGTAAATGGCTGTATGTCCATTGCCAAAATGCGGGATTAGCGGTAGAAACCTTAGTCTTACTAGGATCGATAAACCGCGAAGATTCGTAATAATCCCACCAAATTCCAAATATAAGTATTAAACCAAAACTTGCCGCGATCGCAGATTCAATTACAGATAATCTACTTAGGGAAATTGTGCGAATTATGGTAGCTACCGTTGTACCCAAGACAATTATTGTAAATACTCCAAACCGCTCCCGTAACTGGGCAAAATTCGCGGGGAATTTGACGTTATCCTTCTCCTTACTCGCAAATACAGGTGTCAAAAGCTCAACCGAAAGTGCAATCCCCCAGATTACATATCGCGATGGAGCGGGAATTGCGATCGCAACTAGCCACATAATCAAGGCAATGCCATATCCTTGAGTCAGCCGACCTGTTAACTCCTTTGCCTCAGGAATAGTCTGTCCAGCACGGATATACTGAAAAAACGTCCCAGCTCTCGTTGATACATAAGTTGCGATAAATGTCGCATCTGCATTATCAAACGTGTCGGGAATTGCGATCGCCATCATCGCGATACCAAATATCCCCGATAAAGTTATTAACCTCTGGATAATATCACCGACATCAAACCGCGCCATAAACAAGTTATGGTCGCACCATGCCCACCAAATCGGGACAAATAAAAGAGCATAACGTCCCAATTCGTCAATGTCATATTCTCTCGACAATTGGGCAGACAACTGCAAAATAGCAGCCATAAAAATCAAGTCATAGAATATTCCCAGCCAGTTGCTGTGGCGTTCCTGGGAGTCATCGCGCAGACGTAGCTTCTGGGAAAGTTGGCGTTTGAAGCGGCGCATGGGGGGATATGGGGAATAGCGATAGTTATTTCTAAATCTATGGGATACCCTCAAATGTAGTTGTTATTCTAGTCAAATTTGCAGTTAGATTATTTGTTATTCTCTAACATTTGAGATAGTAAGGAGTCTAAATTCTACACACAAGTTGTCGAATTACCCACAATAAAACTACCCTACCCTAACCCTCCCCTTGGAAAGGGGAGGGAACTGAATTTCTACTTTCCCCCAATCCATCGGGGGTATCAGGGGAAATCAGATTTTTATGTACACCCTAGTTATTAAGGGTAGGGAACTAGAATTTTTATTTTCCCCCCTTGTAAAGGGGGGTTAGGGGGGATAATTCCGGGATATCGAGAGAAATCAGACTTAATAAGTACATACACCGTAGAGATGGAAAATGTCCAATAAAGATAGTTTGATATATTTTGGGTGTTGTATTACACGACCTTAGATAATGGATACTAGAAATTTAAAGTTAAGGTGAGTCTGCCGTCATCGGCAATTTTTATAATGTCCCCAACAGTCGAAATTCTAATTATTCTTCTATTAATCTTCGCCAACGGTTTGTTTGTGATGTCGGAATTGGCGATCGTCTCCGCACGAAAATTCCGCTTGCAACAACTTGCCGAACGAGGTGATACTAAAGCGCGAGTCGCTTTAATTTTAGCTTCCTCTCCGAATCAGTTTTTTGGTACCGTCCAAATTGGTATTACCCTGCTAACTATTCTCTCTGGTGCTTTTGGTGAAGAAGCAATTGCTAGACGAATTGCCCCTCTTTTCGGGATTACGATCGCACCTCCAGAGCCAGAATCTTATCAGAGACAATTAGCTAAGGGATTCGCTATTGTTATTATTACTTTTTTAACCCTTGTACTTGGTGAGCTTGTACCCAAGCGGTTAGCGCTAAATCATCCCGAACCAATTGCTTCGGTGATGGCAATTCCAATGCAGATGTTGTCGAGAATTACAACACCTATTGTTTACCTTCTAAGTATTTCCACAGAGGCAATTTTACGGCTATTGGGCATTCGACCATCGACTGAACCTTTTGTTACAGAAGAAGAAATTCGGGGTTTAATCGAGCAAGGGACGGAGGAAGGAACCTTTGAAGAAGCTGAACAGGATATGGTTGAGCGGGTTTTTAGGTTAGGCGATCGCCCCGTGAGTGCCCTAATGAGTCCCCGTCCTGATATTGTTTGGTTAGAGTTAGAAGATACCGCAGAAGAAAACCGACATAAAATTATTGAAAGTGGTTATTCTCGATACCCCGTATGTCAAGGTGGACTCGATAATGTTCTGGGGGTTTTGCCAGTCACTGACTTGTTAGCGAGGAGTTTTACTGGTCAGCCAATGGATTTAACTATCGGCTTGCGTCAGCCTGTGTTTGTGCCAGAAAGTACACGTGGTTTGAAAGTTTTGGAAATGTTCAAACAAACAGTGACGCATATGGCATTAGTCGTTGATGAGTATGGAGTGATTCAAGGATTGGTAACGCTTAACGATATTTTAATTGAAATTGTTGGCGATGTTCCCACAGATGAAGGACAAGAAGACCCGCAAGTGGTACGACGTGAAGACGGTTCTTACTTGTTAGATGGGATGTTAGCAGTTGATGAATTCATGGAATTATTTGAGATTGAGGAATTGCGATCGCAGGATCGAGGCAGCTATCAAACTCTAGGTGGTTTTGTAATTACCCATTTGGGACGTATCCCCACTGCTGCTGACCATTTTGAATGGCATGGAATGCGTTTTGAGGTGATGGATATGGATGGGAATCGCGTTGATAAGGTTTTAGTTGTACCAAAGGGACACAAAATCAGTGAGGTAATAGAAGGGTAAATAACCCCGGTGGGGTTTGCTACCTTGCTTACGTCCTAATCACGCTAATTACATTGTAACTATTAGACGACCCACCGGGTCGTCTCTACTTTTTCGTCAATCCAAATTTCCTGTTTTTATCATCTTTGCTAATTCGCAAAATCCTTCCCCTTCTGCTGCATTGGTAATATAAGCGGGTTTCTGCTGTAACCTATCGACATACTCCCGCACATTGGCAACACCTACCGATAAAGGGAAATAACGCGGATCGAATAAACTTTCATCATTGGGACTGTCACCAACGGTTACAACTTCGTTAGATGAGTATTCGGGGAAATATTCTTGCAACACTTTCAATAATGCGATCGCTTTATCTTGTCTTTGGGGTTTGATGTGACATTGGATGGTGCTGTAGGTAAAACCCCAACCCATATTTTCACAAAGATGAGCAATTATTTGCAATTCGCTAGTACTTAGTTCAGCGACATCAAAAGTCCAATCAGTAATCCGAAAAATATTATCGTTAGATTCTTGAATTTGGGGAAATTTTGCTTTTAACTCGGCAAAAGTTGTTGCTAACTGCTGACGATGCTTGATTAAATCAGGAATTGGGCTGATGAATATTCCCGTTTCCCCAGCAGATGGATAATACATACCACCATTTTCTGCGATCGCGCCAACAATCGGTAAGTAATGCGCTAATCCACTTACCCACCCTGCACTACGACCAGTAACTATTAATACCTTAATCCCTGCATTGTTCAAATCATCAAAAGTCTGTAAGAGCTTGCTAGTAAATTTACCAGCAGTAGTCAGAGTCCCATCCATATCCGTAGCAATGAGACGAATTTCACCTATTGAATCGAACATAAAAAATGAAAAGGGTTCTCTATTGAGTTAAATACAGTTTGTAACCGAGAATATCGTAGGGGCAAACGGTTGTTTGCCCGAATTTATTGATTATTGACCCGAAAAACTGATAATAATACGGAAAAATAATCCTGTAAATTTGGGCATCCTAAAAAAGAGAGGTAAAATTCTTATGCGTACCAATTATGTCAACTTCAATTTATATTGCCCAATCTCCAGGGGCAAAATCTAAAAAGACTATTCAACCATCTCAGCTTAAACAAACACAAGAAGTAGCACCAACAAGCGACTCGCAAGCCATTTCGGTTTGGATGGGTACATCGGCAGTATTAGGATTACTGCTGCTTGTATTGGTTGTCTATGCTAAAATCCAGTCCAATAAATTGCATAAGAAAATTAGATTCGAGAATTTTCGTGGTAGGGAACTTGAGAAAAAACTAAAGCTCGCTTTAGAAACAATTCGCAAAATGGAAACGAATCCCGATTTAATCAACTCACGGGAATTTAACTTAGATTACCTGCGAATGCGGATGGATGAAGAGGTTTTTCATTTTGCCATTGTAAATCAGACCAAAATTAAGGTAAAAGATAAAATCACTCAAGCTTTACGTCCAACTCAGGTTAGTACTGGGGTTGTGGGAATTTCTAATAATTCTGGAAGACAAATTGATGAGATTTTTGACGTTGAACATGAAACTGGTTCTCCACCAAACGTCAGCAAACGGGTATTATTCCGCATTCAAATTCGTTTAATGAAATTACCTACGCAAGCAACTTCTGCTACAATCAGCCAAATTATTGATTGTATTGAAACTTACCTCAGTCCTGTGGAAGACAATGATACTTGGCAACCAACTATCCAAGGTCGAATTGTCTCTATGCATTGGGATCAAAAAGCTAAACCCACACCTTTATTGGTACTCGAACAATCAAATGAAGGTGTAAATGTTACTTTCCGTACTAGTCGTCAAGGTACTTCTACACCGAATCCACCACCAGAGACAAAGCCCAGGTCTATCAGATAAGACATATCCCCTCCCCGACATATCCCCGACTTTAAAAGTCGGGGATATGAAAAGTCGCGGATATTTTTGTTTGTGATGATTTTTACTTAATTCGTGTGGGTTTTGAATCCAGACTCACGACTCAAAACGATATTTTGAGAATCCCGTGCTAAAACACCATCTTCCATATTGATAATGCGATCGGCAATATCTAAAATCCGGTTATCGTGGGTTACTAGTAAAATTGAAGTTCCTTTTTCCCTTGCTAATCGTTGCATAAGTTCCACCACATCACGTCCAGATTGTCTATCTAGAGCAGCAGTCGGTTCATCTGCGAGTATCATTGCTGGATTATTAACCAAAGCACGTGCGATCGCAACCCTTTGTTTCTGCCCTCCAGATAAATTATCGGGGAAATAATTTACCCTCGATCCCAAACCAACCGATTTTAAAATACCTTCCGAACGTGCGATCGCATCAACTTGGGATATGCGATCGTTTAGTTCTACTGCCATTTGCACATTCTGTCTTGCTGTCAAAAATCCAAGCAAATTATGTGCTTGGAAAATAAAACCAATATTGCGTCTAATATTTACCAATCTTTTCTGATTAGCTCGGTACAACTCCTCACCCAAAAATTTCAAACTACCTTCCTGCACTGAGCGCAAACCACCAATTAAACTTAGCAAAGTAGTTTTTCCAGAACCAGATGGTCCTGTCATAATTACAATTTCTCCTGGATAAATATCAAAATTAATATCAAATAATATCTGTTTTTTTAATGCACCTTTACCATAGTAATGATTAAGATGTTTGATTGAAATTACAGCTTCTTTTTTAGGCATAATTTTTAGTGATTAATGGTTAATTTAGTGGTTCTCATTTGAGTTAAATACAGTTTGTATTTAAGAATACTGTAGGGATAAACTCTTACCTAGATTTTTATTACATCTCGACGAAAATCGTTATAGTTAGTATTAATGGAAATTTAGATTGAGAAATTGGGATTAAAAATGATGTATTAGATAAAATATAATTAGTA